>JALUWC010000529.1 GCA_027019885.1 Geoglobus sp. | reverse complement strand
GAGGATGAAGTCTTCAAACCGCTTGAAACTGCTATGAAATGCTATCGTAGCTGGAAAGCAGAAACACGAGTATTATAAAGACGTGCATTGTTGTGACCATTCCTTTTTTACTCTCCGCAAGCAACTAAAAAGTTTCTGAAAGCATTTCTGACTTATCACAATAAACTTCCAGAAAAGTCCAAGATGTTACATTACTGCTCAAACTGAGCGTTGACATATACAGGAGTTCTGGGAGGATTCCTTTCTCTTTTTCTCTGAATGTCATTTTACCGCTTTCTCGCTATGTTTCAAATCGGTATTGGTTAGAGTGGGAAATGATTTCGGGAAAAGACACGGCATGTAAAAATCACAAAGGTTTATATCACAGCAGAAAAAGTCCTTATGTGATGCTACCAGACGTTCAGCTTTCAAAACCCGATGTTGAGATCGGCCTGAGCAGGGTCGGGGCTAAAGGGATCAGAAAGCTTGTTCAGGTCAAGAGAGCAGGCAAAAGGCCCGTGATTCTCATCGCAACCTTTGACGTTTATGTTGATCTTCCATCAACAAGAAAGGGCGTTAATCTCAGCAGAAACTTTGAGGCTGTGGATGAGGTTATTGAAAATCTTGTTAAAGAACCCATCGAGAATATAGAGGATCTGAACATAAGAATAGTTGACGAACTGCTTAAAAGGCATGACTACGCAACAAAGGCAGAGGTTCTGATGGATGCCGAGTACATCCTGAGAAAAAAAACTCCTTCCTCAAACCAGCAAACACAGGAGGTTATAATGATTCTAAGCGAGGCTGTGAAGTGGAGAAATGGAGAGAAGAGGGTTTACATTGGTGCCGAAGTTCATGGGATTACAGCCTGTCCATGCGCTCAGGAGCTCATAAAGGCATATTCCGCAGAGAAGCTTGAGGAGATGGGAATCTCTCCAGACAAAATCTCGAAGATCATGAAGTCAATTCCCTTCGCAACTCACAATCAGAGAGGGAAGGGTTTTGTGAAGGTTGAGGTGGGAGATGACTTCAGACCGAGAATTGAGGATATAATTGAAATAGCCAAGTCAGGCATGAGCTACGAAATATACGAGATTCTCAAACGGGAGGATGAGCTTGAGGTTGTCAAAGAAGCCCATCTCAACCCCAGATTCGTTGAGGATGCTGTAAGGCTCATGGCAAAAAAGGCTGTGGAAACCTTCACATCAGCCCCAGATGATGTCAGAATATATTTCAGACAGATCAATGAGGAAAGCATACACCAGCATGATGTGATTGCTGAGAGAACCGCCACAATGGGAGAGCTGAGAGATGAGCTATCCTGAAAAATTTCTTGTCCTCATACTTGTCTCAATCTTATTCATTTCTCCATCAGCTGCCTGCCAGATACTTGAGGTTCTCCCAAACCCCTACGGAGATGACTCAAGGGAATATGTTAAGGTTTACTGCGAGAACTCATGCACCCTGACAGATTTCGAGAGTGAATTCAATCTTTCGAAGGGTGTAAGCTACATAGCAAACAATGCAACGGCCTTCTTCAATTATTACGGCTTCAAACCTGATTTTGAGGGAATAAGGCTGAGCAACAGAGGTGAGGAGATAGCTTTGCTCTGTGAAGAAAAGCAGGTAAGTTTCAGCTGGGAAAAGATGTTCAGGGATGAGGGCGTGGTTTACTACTTTAACCCAGATTCGGGCTGGGATTTCAGATATGAGGACTGGAGCAGCTTCAAGCCTGTCAGGGAATTTGTCAAAGGCAGAATAATTATCACACCAGCCAGCTACATCATTGACGGAAGCGGATACGTTGCCTCCTACACAGTCACGAGAGACGTATTTCACGGGAATTTCAGCTTTGCAGTTGATGCCAGTCCAGCAGGGGGCATTCCTGCTGAGGAGATTGCTCTGAGCGAGAAATACAGATTTCATTTTCTGGAGGGATCATACAGAAATTTTCACTACAAGTATGCCGTCCTGGATGATGACAGAGTTACAATAACAACAGAAAACTGGAAGTGGGACAACAGAGGAGTCATAGTGGAATACAAAGGCCAGAGATCTGCCAAACTGCTGAGAGATCTCTTTAAATACGATTTGAAGTTTGAAAAAGAGCCATCTTCTGTTTCAAACCTGAAAGAAGATTACAGAGAGGGAAAAGGCAGATATATTGAGTTTGAGGGAAATGTATCGCTTTATGTCATGCCTGACTCAAATCCGATTTTCAATTTCATTGAAAGTTCCAAGGGATTTCTGTACATAACAGTCCCTTACATGCATTTTGACTGGTTTACCTCCAGATCACCTTTGCTCAGCGCCATTCTGAATGCATCCAAGAGGGGAGTCAAAATAAGAGTTATGCTGAACGACTATGAAAGAAACAGAAAAACTGCAGAATTCCTGAACTCAATTCCAAATGTTTCTGCCAAACTCACCACCTCTCCTGAATTTGATCAGATTCATGGAAAGTACATGATAACAGAGGGGAAAGTTCTGATAACATCCGCCAACTTCAATAAATATGGTCTCAAGCTTAACAGAGAGCTTGCAATTGTAATTGATGGCGAAAAAGTAAGCGATTTCATGAAAGGTGTGTTTGAAAGTGACTGGGAAAGGAAAAGCGAGATATCACCAGCTGTATCTCTCACTCTTCTTGGCATCGCATTTCTCCTTGGATTCTACTTTTTGAAACGCTTCAGGTAACCTTCAATACTCTCTTTCAGATGTTCAGCGGAGTCAAATCCCACTCCCACCTCATCCTCAACCTCAGTTTCGATTCCCAATCTCTCTCCAAATGGCTCAAGAACGTAGATTCCATCAACAACTCCAATCCTTAGCATACCAAGCAGATGGATGTGACTCTTTGCGTAAACGTCTGCCTGAATGCCATAGCCCTTTACAGCTCCAGTTCTTCCCTTTTTTCCATAAAATCCATATGGGATTGAGAATGTCTCATCAGGGTAAAAGACTGCGTCAAGATTGCCACTCATGAACTCCAGTCTTGCAAGATCTGGATCTGCGGTCAGTCTTTTAACATCAGCATTCCATTCAACAAGCTCATGAATGTCGAGCCCTCCAACAGCGATATCATATGTTTTACCAAAAAGTGTCACCTCTCTCTCCACCCCCCTCTCGACAATCTCCTCTCCCTCCTCAATCTCGATATAGCCTGACGCCTCACTCAATGATGTTATCGCTCCAGATCCCTTTTCAACAGGAAACACTCTGTCCCTCACGACAGCAACAGGCATCAGCTCTCTCCTTCCCTCAGAAAATATTCTCTTGGCAAGCCTCCCCCTCGCCTTTCTTTTTTCAAGCCTGTAGCCAAGATTTCTGGCTATGACATCCGCCACAAACTCCATAAATATTGTAAGGCATGATGTGGGAAATCCCGGAAGCCCAAAAACGGGCTTTTCATTGATAATGCCAAAGAAGAATGGCTTTCCCGGCTTAACCCTCACACCATGAAATACCATCTCGCCTTCTGATTCGACAATTCTGTACAGAATGTCCCCTTTTCCCGCTGAGGTTGAGCCTGAGGTTATGACGGCATGACATTCACTCAAACCCTTCTCAAGCTTTGCCAGCATCTCATCCTCATCATCCCTTGCGATTCCAAGAAGAACCGGAGTTGCACCGAATTTCTTTAACTCAGAGTACAGAGTGAAGCTGTTCACGTCGTATATCCTTCCAGGCTCGATCCTGTCTCCGGGCATGAGCAGTTCATTTCCAGTTGAGAGGATACCCACTCTCATCTCCTTAACCCTGACTTCATTTATGCCAGCTCCTGCAAGGAGACCCGTTTTCAGAGTGTCAAGAATGTTTCCCTCCTTTGCGAGAATTTCTCCTACTGCAACATCCGAGCCTTCCTCCATGACGTTTTCTCCTGGGCTGACTGCCTTTTTCACATAAACAAAACCATCTCTCACAGATGTGTTCTCGACCATAACAACTGAATCTGCATTCTCAGGCATCACAGCCCCCGTTGCAACCTCAACTGCCATGCCATGATCAACTCTGACGCTTCTATACTCTCCTGCCTCAATCTTCCCTGCTATTTCAAGTCTCGCTGGATTTCTTTCATCAGCTGTGGTAACATCCTCGCTTATCAGAGCAAAACCATCTCTTGTGGATCTTCTGAAAGGGGGTATGTTTATCGGAGAAAAGACGTTCTCAGCCAGAACCATCCCAACTGCCTGATGAACTGGAAGCCTGACCGTATCGTAATCTATTCTCACCTCATTCAGAATCTCCTTTGCATGCTCGGCTTCAATCAACCTCCGCATGATCCCCCTTTAATCCAACCCCTTTAAAACCTCTCCTGCCTGTGACGGAATTTGAAAAATCCTGCTGAGGATGCATCACCAGCCAAACATCCCAAGGATTTTGCCCATTACATTCCTGCTGTAATCCACCCTCAATTCATCCGGTTTATCACCCCTAACCTCAATTTTCGAAAGATCTATGCTGAATTCCTCTGCAGCTTTCCTTATATGCCCGATTTCCTCTGGATCAAAGCCCATCAGATGGGCTGATATCGCATCAACCTCTATGACATTGTCTCCAGCAACCATAACTTTGTGGTTCACAGGAACTGTGTTGCTCTCACTGTTTGCACCTCCAACAATGCCATCGGCAATGATAAAGGATGGATTGAGAATATGCAGGAGGTCAACAAGTTTCTGATGAATCTTGAAGTGCATGAACGTAGCCGGTTTTTTCAGAAAACCCATGTTGTTTTTTATGCCGATGGTCACCTTTGCGAGGGTGTGCACCTTCATTTTTGGAAGGGAGATAAATGGAGACTCCATGGCTTTCAGGGCTATCTCGCCCATCTCAGCCTTTTTCAATGCTTTGCCATTCACATCAACCTCCACCATTCTCTGCCTGTTTATGTTCACGCATCCTGCAATTTTGTCCAGATCAAATTCTCTGAAACATTTTTCAGCGCTATCCTCGTAAAAACCTCCCTCCTCAATAACCACATCATGATCATTCTCCCTCAGCACCTCAGCAACAGCCCTGACAACATCAGGGTGGGTTATGCAGCCATTCATTGGATCCTCAAACTGGAGAAAGTTCGGCTTCACAACCACCTCACTTTCAAATTTTACTGCGAAGAGATCGAATGCCTCTCTCACAAATTCATCAACATTCCCGTAGCTTTCTACCTTTCTAAGCAGAATCATTAAAGAGATACTGACAAAATTGATTTAAAGCTTTTCCAGATAGGTCAAAACGCTTCTGAAAACCCTCAGGCCATCTCCTTCATTTCTCTCCTTCCTCATCCAGTCAGCATGCTGCCAAGGAATCACAACCCTCTCAGGATGGGGCATGAGTCCAAAGACATTTCCTGAGACATTGCATACCCCTGCAATATTTGAATAACTCCCATTTGGATTCCACGGGTAATCGGCATAATTTCCCTCCGAATCAACGTACCTGAAGACAATCTGGTCATTTTCTTCAAGAAGCCTGAGATATTCTTCCTCTCTTTCAACCGGAAAAGTCACCTTTCCCTCAGCATGGGCAACCGGAAAGACGACAATCTCATCCTTTTCGTATTTTGATGTAAAAACACAGTTTCCATTATTTTCATGCTTCAAATAGCTCTGCCTGCACTCAAATCTGCTTGATGTGTTTATTGCAAGCGCCATCTCAGGTTTTTCAGAAACTGGCATATCCTCATCAAATCCCGGAAGTGCTCCAAGCTCCACAAGAACCTGAAATCCATTGCATATCCCGAGCACGGGATAACCCTCCCTTATAAACATCTCAAGGTCTTCCTTCAGCAGACTTTTGGCTCTTGCAGAGAATATGGATCCAGCCCTCACATAGTCACCAGCAGAAAATCCTCCTGGAAAAACAATGCAGGAATAATCCCATATGCTTCTCACCTCGCTGTCTTTTATCATATCGCTGTAAAA
>JALUWC010000528.1 GCA_027019885.1 Geoglobus sp. | reverse complement strand
GTTGAAAGTCTCAGTGTGGGAAGAGAATACTACGACAGGGTTGAGACTCCACTGGCTGTGATTCTGCTCACACTCCTTGGCATCTGCATTGCAATGGGCTGGATATACAACAGCAGCAGAGTCAGAAGAATCATGTTCATCTCTGTCCCCGCAGGTGTGGTTTCGCTTGCCGCTGTTTATTTCATCTCAGGGATGTCTTACGTTGCTCTTGCATCAGGTGTTGGAGCGTTCACACTTGCAAGCCACCTGACAACGTTCAGCAGAAAAGATCTGTCCAATGCAAGAAAGTTTGGGGGGTATGTGGTTCACATAGGTGTGATTCTAATAGCAATTGGCATAAGTGGCTCTTGGATGCACGATGAGGTATACAAAAATGTCAAGATAGATGTGGGAAGCTCACTCACAATCAACTCCCCTCATTTTGGTGACATATCCCTGAAGCTGGACAATCTGTATCCTAAAAGCAGTCCTGAAAAGACAGAGGTTGTTGCAGCAATCAGCATTTACAGTAATGGAAAGCTTGAGGGGGTTGTAAATCCATCAACAAAGCTCTACAATCTGCAGAGGGAAGACAGGGTTGTTAATGGTGTTGCGATTCTGAGCAAACCATTCTTGGATTATTACATCGCAATGAGTGGGTTTAACCGGGGCAGTGTAATTCTTGAGCTGCATGTAATTCCGCTCGTCTCCTTGGTCTGGATCGGTTCAGCTTTGATGATGGTGGGAGGACTGGTTTCCCTTTTCCTGATGACTGAAGAAAGAAAGACATAAAATATTTTAACGCTTCCATATCGCTTTTGCTATGGACGATGGCTTGCTGATGATACCCGGACCAGTGAAGCTTCATGAAAGAATTATCAGGGCAATGTCAAGGCAGATGATAAGTCACAGAAGTTCTGATTTCGAAAAGGTTTTTGAGTACTGCAAGAATGCGTTAAAACCGCTTTTTGGGACGAGGCACGATGTTGTGATCATTTCGGGAAGCGGTACATCTGGAATGGAGGCAACAATAGCTTCCTTTTCCAGGATAAAGAGGATAACCTGTATCGACAATGGAAAATTTGGAGAGAGGTTTGCGAAAATAGCTGGGAGGTATGCTGAGGTTGATCACCTGAAATTCGGATGGGGCAGAAGCATAGACCTCGATGATGTTGAGAGAAGCCTTGCAGAAGGGAGTGATGCGATTGCTTTTGTGCACAACGAAACCTCTACCGGAATTCTCAATCCCGCAGAGGAAATTGCCGGGATTGGCAGAGAGTACGATGCTCTTGTGATAATGGACGGCATCACAAGTATTGGAGGAGATCGTGTTGAAATTGACAGATGGGGAGTTGATGTTGCCATAGTGGGATCGCAGAAATGCATCGGGGCACCTCCTGGCCTGGCAATGGTTGCGATAAACGAGAGGGCATGGGAGTATTACAGCGAGAGTGCACCTTTTTACCTCGATTTGAAAGCCTATGTGAAAAAGGCTGAAGGCAATCAGACCCCATACACTCCTGCTATCCCGCTGTTTCTTGCTCTTGAGGAGTCTTTAAAAATAATAGAGGAGGAGGGAATTGACAGCAGAATCGAAAGGCACAGAAGGCTTGCCAGGGCAACAAGGAAGTGGGCTGTTGATGCGGGGCTTGAGCTGTTTCCTGAGCTAAACGATTTCTCATCATACTCAAACACTGTAACGGCAATTAAAATGCCCGACAGAATCACAGACAAAGAGCTGAGAGGAACACTCAGAAAGGAGTACGGAATAGCAATCTCAGGAGGGCAGGAGCATCTGAAAGGGAAAATATTCAGAATCGGACACATGGGTAATGTTGGCAACAGAGATCTGATAGCAACCCTCTCAGCAGTTGAGGATGTTCTGCTCAGAAAGAAGGCATGCACACCGGCAATCCATTCAGCTATGGAGGAACTGAGATGAAAATCGGTATAGTTGACACAACATTTTCAAGAATTGACATGGGAAAAATAGCCATTGACGAGCTGAAAAACTACGCCGGGATTAGATATGCGAGAAAGACAGTTCCGGGAATAAAGGACATTCCCGTTGAGGCAAAAAAGCTGATTGAAGAGCAGGAATGTGATATCGTGATTACTCTCGGATGGGTTGGAAAGACCGAAAAGGATATGCTGAGCTATCTCGCCCTCTCCATCGGGAAAATTATGGCCGAGCTCATGACCAGCAGGCACATTGTTGATGTGACAGTTCACGAGGATGAGGCGGAGGATGAGAAAGCTCTTCTTGCCATTGCAGAGGACAGAATAAGAAAGCATGTCAGGAATGCGGTTGATCTTATCAGAGACCCAGATAGGCTTGTTAAAGAGGCTGGAAAGGGAAAGAGGCAGGGATTTGAAGATGCGGGGCAGATAGTGAGGTAAGATTTTTCTATTTTGCTTTCAACTCTTTTCTGTGGGAAGGTGTGCTTTTTGCAATAAAATCACGCCGAGCAATGCAATTCCTGCCTGTCCTGAATGTGCAAGGGAGCATGGTGAGATTGCAGAAGAGATTCATGAGGGTCTTGAGCTGATCGGATACGGGGACTGCGATTTATGTTCCAACCTGTGCAGAGTTGAGAAAGAGGGACTGTGCAGGATAAGGTACAGGGATAGAGACAGGATAGTCTCAAAATCCTCAGCCAGTCATGCCCTTCTCCATGCTTATCTCGATCCTCTGCCAACCAACTGCTGTAATGCATGGTTTTGCAGGGGAAGCAGGCTTAAAGGCTGCAATCTGGCTGTTTTCTATTATGGATGCAATTTTGATTGCCTATACTGCCAGAACTGGAATCACAAAGATGTTGAAAAAGCCAAAGCCATTGATGCTGACACCCTTCTCAGGCTCGCTCTGAGAGAGGATGTGAAATGCGTATGCCACTTTGGAGGCTCTCCCGAACCCCAAATAGGCTTTGCAATAAAGTTCAGCAGAGCTGTCATTGAAAGGAGCAGAGATGTGATGATCTGCTGGGAGTGGAATGGAGCCGGAAACAGAAAGCTCGCATTAAAAGCTGGAGAGCTTAGCCATAAAAGTGGAGGAACGGTTAAGTTCGATTTGAAGGCATGGAACGATAGCCTCCACAGAATTCTGACTGGGAGGAGCAATGAACAGGTTTTGGAGAACTTCTCGGCAGTATTTGAAAAATTTCCAGATGTTGTTTCCGCAACAACTCTGCTTGTACCCTACTATGTGGATGGAGATGAGGTTGAAAAAATAGCCGGTTTCATAGCTGGTCATGATGAAAACATCCCCTACTCACTGCTTGTCTTCCATCCAGACTACAGACTCTCAGATATGCCTGTAACACCCAGAGAACAGGTTTTTGAATGCTACAGAAGGGCAAAAAAGCATCTCAGGAAAGTAAACATAGGCAACATTCATCTCCTGCATGAGAGATGATGTAAAAGACCAGCTCACCTGAATCTCTGGAAAATGTTTCGAAGATTGCTGAAACTCTCAGAAGGTAATAGTTACTTTTCTTTAACCCTCTCAGCCACCGTTTTCCCAAGGTCAACAAGCTCTCCCTCAGCTTTTGAGTGGGAGAACTTGAATCTGACTGTTTTCACAACATCAAATTTCAGCTGGTTAAAGACCTCCACAATCTTCCCAACCGCCTCACCGCTCCACCCGTAGCTTCCAAAAGCTCCGGCTACCTTGCCAAATGGCTTCAAACCCTTCATGTATGTCAGGAATGCTGCTACAGTGGGGAAAAGCTCCCTGTTCAATGTGGGGCTTCCAGCTATAATACCTTTTGAAAGCATCACGTCAGTCATGACTTCAGTGGAATCAGATACTCCCAGCCTGTAAATCACGTAATCAACACCAACGCTCTCTATGCCCTCTATCACACTGTCAAGGGCATCTTTCGTGTGATTCCACATGGTATCGTAAACAATAACAACCCTCTCCTCGGCTATGCCAGAGCTCCACTCTCTGTACTTCTGCATTATCTCATCAATTCTGCCTCTCCATATTATCCCATGGGATGGGGCGATAACATCAATCTCAATTCCAAGTTTCTCAAGCTGCTCGAGAATCCGTTTTACCTGATTGCTGTAAAGCAGGACTATGTTGGCATAGTACTTTGCGTTTTCCCTGAATATTATCCCCATCTCCTCAATGCTGAATTCATCATCAAATCTCCTCTCGCTTGCGTAGTGCTCTCCAAATGCATCATTGGGCATCAAAACTCTATCCTCGACAGCATAAGTTGCCATGCTGTCTGGCCAGTGGATTAACGGCATCTCAACAAACATCAGTGTTTTTCCAACATCGAGCCTGTCGCCTGTTTTGACAACAACTGTCTCATGCTCTATCCCATAGGCCTCTTTAAGTCCATTTTTGCCCCTTATGTTTGTGACGATTCTTGCCTCTGGGTATCTTTCAAGAACCTCCTTGATCGAGCCGGCGTGATCCATTTCGATATGATTGACAACAAGGTAGTCAATTCTGTCAACGTTCAGTGCATCGAGCTTTGAAAAAAGCTCATCCTCAAATCCATGCTTCACAGTATCAACGAGAACGGTTCTGTCAGACTTTATGAGGTAGGCGTTGTATGTTGTCCCAAATCTTGTTGTGTAACCATGAAAGTTTCTGACATCCCAGTCAACAGCTCCAACCCAAAAAATTCCTGGTTTGATCTCTTTATACACTGCTATCACCTCTTAAATGTATAAAAATAAAAAAGAAAAGCTTTACTCAATCTTCTCAAAATCTTCCTTGGCAGCACCGCAAACAGGACACACCCAGTCTTCTGGCAGATCCTCCCATTTTGTGCCAGCGGGGATATCATTATCCGGGTCTCCCTCAGCCTCATCATACACGTATCCACAAACCTTGCACTGATATCTCGCCATTCACTCCACCTCTATATCTTTTTCACCTTTCCAAACACCATGCAGGTTGCAGAAAGCCAGAGCTTTCAGCTTTCTCTCACCTTCATGACTGTGAGTGGCAGATACTTTAAATGTAACGCTTGGTGAGCTCATAACTGGCTGAAGCTCAACCCTGCCTACTGGTGTGTCATCAAGGTACAGTTCTATCCAGCTGAAATGATGTCCGTACTCATTGGGGTGAACCATATACACCCCGGTAGAGACCTTAACCTCAAAGTACTCCCCAGCCTTTACTTTATCCGGGGATTCAATAACAGGTGTGTGTTTCTTCTCCAGATCAGTCATCTTCTCAGGTTTTTTTCCAACTGCACTGTTTATCCCACAAAACAAATCATTCTCACAGCTCATTTAAATCACCTAAAAGAATGTGTGTGTGCAAATTAATAAGGCTTTTCATAATTTTCAACTTTATTTTTCAATTAGTTTTATAAATGAACCAAAAGATCAAAAAATCGGAATAGTGAATGAAAATCCAAGAGCGAAAGAATTAAGGAATTTAACTATGTTTCTCAACCAGTCTGAACTCCCTTATTTCAAGCTGGGAGACCATTGAATCTCTTTTAGTTTCCCAATCGGTAATTTCAATTGCTCTTCTGTAAAGAGGAGCATCAAGAACGAGAGTTTCAAACTCACCACCCTCCCCAGCCATGTTGAGCCCGTACCTTCTGTTCAGCTCAACAAGATTATCTATCAGACTTTCATCAATTCTCCTTCCAAGAAAGCTCTCGTCCAGTCCCATTGCAGATATCTTTACAATTATTGCATTGAATTTTTGTGAGACCTCTGAAAGAATCTCTTTTTCATTCACATGCCAGAGTGGAGCGATCATCTCAATTCCAAGCTCATCGGCCACTCTTCCAAATCTCTTTCTCTGATACTCGCTTCTTATTCCACCGATGACAATCCCATCTATATTTAAGGTGGACAGCTGATCTGAAAGTTCATCAACCTCCTTCTCCTCCTCCCCGCTCACCCATATCTTGAAGAGAGGTTTTTCAAGGCACTGTGCAATAATATCGGTCATTGAAATGTTTGCGGTGTGGAACATGAAGCTGTCTGGATTTCTGGAAAAAATTGAAA
>JALUWC010000527.1 GCA_027019885.1 Geoglobus sp. | reverse complement strand
TGGGAAAATAAGGGCGAGGTATGGACACAGCATTGATGTTGATGTGAAATGGAGCGAAAATGGGAAAGCCCCAAACAGGCTTTATCATGCAACCTCTCCTGAAAATCTGAGAAGCATTCTCAGTATTGGCTTAATTCCGTTAAGGAGGAAAGAGGTTCACATGACAGAAACTCCTGAAGAGGCGGTTGAAGTTGGGTTGAGGCACTCTCCAGATCCTGCACTGCTCGAAATTGATGCCGAAAAAGCAATGAGCAGTGGAATTGATATAAGAAAGAAGGGCAAGGTTTTCACCGCAGACAGAATTCCTGCTGAATGCATAGGGGGTGGTTGGATGGAAGAAGAAATAATCCGGGCTGGAATAGAGGAAATAAGGAGAACATCCAGAATTTTTGGGGATGATGGAGGAGCATTCAGAATCGCAAATCAGTGGATTGTGATAACAAATGACATGCTTGTTGAATCAACCGACATAATAAAGGAAATGAAACCTGAAGATGTGGGGTTTAAAGCTGTTACAATGAATGTGAGCGATCTGGTTGCGATGGGTGCTAAACCACTCTATTTTGCTTTCTCCATAGCCCTCTCTGAAAACAGGATCGATAAAGCAAGATCTTACTTTAAAGGGATCGCCAAGGCAATGGATTTTTACAGCATGAAGATGATTTCAGCCGATACAAACTCTGCCAAAGAGCTAATAATCGATGGAATGGCTGTGGGAATTGCTGAAAAGCTTCTGTTAAGGAGGAATGCAAAAACCGGTCAGGCAGTTTGTGTTACAGGAGATCTTGGCAAAGTCATGTCTGCCCTTCTCATCTCGCTGAGAGGAATGGATGCAGATGATGGGGTGAAGAAGTCACTTTTTGAAAAGATTCTGAGGCCAAAGGCAAGGGTTGATGTTGTTGATGGGCTCTCTAAATTCAGCGATTGTGCCATTGATGTCAGCGATGGACTTGTTAAAGAGCTGACAGAGATATCTAAAGCTAGCAAATGCGGGATTGCTATAGACCCTGAAAGCATTCCTGTAGAAAGAGAGGTTCTGGAGTTCTGTGAGCTCAATTCCCTCGATCCGGTTGAAGTTGCCATCAATTCGGGAGAGGAGTATGAAATTGTTTTCACAGCAGACAAAGACCGTCTTGAATTGATTGAATTTGATTTCACAGTTATTGGGGAGGTTTTTAACGGAGAGGGGGTCTGGTTAAAGGAAGATTCGGGATTGAAGAAAGTCAGGGATTTCTCCTGGCAGCATTTCTCTGATAACTGGATTATTTAAGGAAATGAACTTTTTCAGCTCTTTAAGAAATGATTTGAAACGTTAGATGAATGTTTTTCCCTTCAATTTAACCCCATACACCTATTGCTCCTGATACCAATCCCTGTTCAGAGGTGATGTGGTATGAAAAAGGCAGGCATAATCGGTGCTGGCGTTGCAGTAGGTTTGCTTACATTGGCAGTGCTTTACACAGCTTCAGCCCACATGGGCTTTGGATACAGCTATGGAATGCCCGGAATGATGAACGGGTATGGTTTCGGCTATCCAATGATGGGGTATGGCATGGGTTATGGAAACGATGGTGATGAAAGACAGTATGCTCCGCAGGTGAAAAAAGAAATCACAGAAGTATCGGGAAAGGTTTCAGCAGTGTATCCGATGGCTGTGGTGCTTGAGGATGGGAAATACATAACAATGCCATGGTGGTTTGCCGCAAATCTTGGCCTGAAGACTGGAGATGACATCACTGTTAAGGGATTTGCTTCGAACAACATAATCACTCCAGTGTACATTGAGGCCAACGGAAAAACGTTTGGAGATGAGAACTCAGAAATTCCGGTGTGGATGCAGGGAGTTCAGCAGTATGGATACGGATATGGGTATGACTACGGCTACCACTGCCCCATGATGGGGTGGTAATTTAAATTTTTTATTTTATAGGGGGGCCAGATTGATAAGCACCCCCTCGGTATCAACATCTACAAAACCTCAAACAGAGATCTGTTTGATTTCACTCTTTGAAGGATTTTTTCAGTCACAGTATAATGTATACACCTCAATCAGGCGATCCTGTTTCTGACAGCCTTCAAAAAGGCTGCACTGGCACTTCCGTGAGACAGCTTCTCATTTAACCTTAGAAGAAAAGTGGAATCTGAGCTCCGGTTACGTGAAAGAGTTGAATCCTGAGCGAATAAAAAAGCAGTTTCAGGGCGTAGAAAAATATCGATAGAAAATTTCGAAGGTGCCTTTTCGACTGTTTTTCACAAATTCATTTCGTGAATTGATTCTGAGTTGATGCTGAAACAGTTGAGCATCAAGATGTTTTTTGAATTGAAACCAACTGAATGATCAACAGGGAATTAATTATAAATAGTAAAATAACGTAATTATTAATGGTGTGAAATATGATGGAATGTCCCATCTGTAGGATAGAGCTTGGGGGATACGAGGCAATCTCCCTCCACTACCAGCTGTTCCACAGAGCAGAGGATGGTGTGGACAGATAATTTTCTGAAAACTTTATTTTGTTTTAAATCAAAAACCGAATGTCATAAGTGGTGGGCGGAAGATTGTGAAAGATTTCTTAAGGATCTAAATTCAGACTTGAATGGTTTGAATGATGAGAAGGCATAGTAAGGACTCAGAGGACAGAAGGCAATTAATGCCCTGAAAAGAGCCCATAATTGCTGAGGAGAGGCTGGAAGGTTGCTGTTAAAGCTGAAAAGAGAAAGGCTTTAAACTACCGGGGAGATAAACTGATTGATGTCAGTTGAAGAGCAGTTCAGATCAAGATTTAAGTGCCCGAAATGCGGAAATTCGCAGGCAGAAACAAGAAAGGTTGCAATGACAGGAACAGGACTGACCAAGATCTTCGATCTCCAGACGAACAAATTCTTTGTTATAAGCTGTCTTTACTGCGGGTATTCGGAGTTCTACAATCTTGAGGTTCTTGAAAAGAATAAAGGAAGAGTGAGCGACGTTCTTGATGTGATTTTTGGTTGATCTTAAGAAAATTTTCGGAGCGACATCTGAAATGAGAAGATGAACAGAACACCGCATGGGCTAAAAATGATAAAGGATATATACAGTTTAATCATTAAAATTTTCGATGCAGTATGAAGTCAGTGGTTGTTTTTCCAGAGCGATGTGTAGGTTGTATGCAATGCATGTTTGAATGTGCAGTCTCTCACTCCCAGAACAAGGATTTCAAGGCCATCTTTGAAGAACCCATGCCTAAACCCAGAATTCACGTGTTTCCTGCTTCTTCTGAAAACTATGCCTTTCCGAGCAGGTGCAGACACTGCGAACCGGCACCCTGCATGGAAGCATGTCCAACCTCTGCGATGAAAAGAGAGAAAGGGATCGTTTTCGTTGATGTTAACAGATGCATTAACTGCGGGATGTGTGCCATGGTCTGCCCCTTTGGAGTTATACGATTTCATTTCGACTGGAGAAGAGCTGAAAAGATAACTGTGAGTTACAAGTGTGATGGTTGCATTGTGGGGGTTTCTGAGGGCAAACGACCAGCATGCGTTGAGGCATGCAAGACAGGAGCTCTGAAATACGGTGACGTGAATGAGTTGATAAAAGAGGAAGAAAGGCGTGTTGCCTCCACTTATTCCCCACTTTTCCAAACGAAAGAGACTGTGCCAGAGAATTACAGGGTCTGGATTGAGCTTGGGGAGAAGTGGAGGAGCAGATGAGGAGGTGGTACTGTGTATAGAAATTTTGCTGAGGAATATTCCGTTCATGAAGATGCAAGAGCCATGATAAGGAAACTGAAGAATGAGGGGATCCAGTTAGTATGGGACAGGTTGAAGGAGCAGGAACCCCAGTGCGGTTACTGCTCTCTTGGTTTGAGCTGCAGGAACTGTGCGATGGGTCCATGCAGGGTTGACCCATTTGGTGAAGGCCCTCAGAAGGGGGTGTGCGGAGCTGATGCTGATGTTATCGTTGCAAGAAATCTTGCAAGGGCTGTTGCGAGCGGTGCTGCATCTCACAGCGATCATGGCAGGGATTTGGTGGAGGTTCTTTCCAGAATCGGAAGGGTTGATGCTTATACGGTGAGGGATGTTGAAAAGCTCAAGAGGGTTGCTCGAGAATACGGCATCGATGCAACGAAGAGCGTTGAGGAGGTTGCATTTCAGCTTTCTCAGGCGATGTTTGAGGATTTTGGGTCGAAAAAAGAGAGAATACAGCTTGTAAACAGAGTTCCGAAGAAGAGGATTGAGGTCTGGGAAAAGCTTGGAATCGTTCCGAGGGGAATAGATAGAGAGGTTGTTGAGATCATGCACAGAACCCACATGGGAGTTGACAACGATCCCGTCAATCTCTTGCTTCAGTGCCTGAGAGCATCCTTGGCTGATGGTTTTGGAGGATCGATGATAGCGACAGAGGTTTCCGACATACTTTTCGGCACACCTGAACCCAAGAAAGCCACAATAAATCTCGCCACGCTTAAGGAGAGTGAGGTCAACATCCTCCTCCATGGACACAATCCGATAGTTTCAGATGCAATTGTTGATGCATCATACGATGAGGAGCTCATCAAACTTGCAAAGGAAGCTGGAGCGGAGGGAATAAATCTTGCAGGGCTCTGCTGCACTGGAAACGAGGTGCTCATGAGAAAAGGCGTACCCATGGCTGGGAATCACCTGATTCAGGAGCTTGTTATCGGGACAGGAGCTGCAGACGTGATAATTGTTGACTACCAGTGCATCATGCCAGCTATTGTCGATGTGGCGAAGTGCTACCACACAGCTGTTGTCACGACCTCACCAAAAGCCAAGTTCAGGGGTGCGACCCACATAGAGTTCACTCCAGAAAACACCCACGAAAAGGCGAAGGAAGTTATTAAACTTGCAATAGAGAGATTCAAGGAGAGAAAACCTGAACTTATAAAGATGCCTTCAGTTGAGCCTGTTGAGCTCATGACGGGTTTTTCAGTCGAGGCGATACTCAACGCACTGGGTGGCTCTCTTCAGCCTTTACTTGATGCAGTCAAAGATGGCAGAATAAGGGGCATCGTTGGTTCGGTGGGATGCAACAATCCAAAGGTGAAGCAGGACAGCTCACACATCGCTCTTGCAAAGAAGCTCATTGAGAGTGACGTGCTTGTTGTGGACACCGGATGTGCTGCGGTTGCAGATGCTAAGGCAAGTTTAAAGACTCCTGAAGCTGCAAAACTTGCTGGAGATGGATTGAGAGGTGTTTGCGAGGCTCTGAGTGTTCCTCCCGTCCTTCACTTAGGTTCTTGCGTTGACAATTCCCGTATTCTCGTAGCACTTTCAGCAATAGCCAATGAGCTTGGAGTGGACATAAGCGATCTGCCTGTTGCCGGGGCAGCTATGGAATGGTATTCGGAGAAAGCAATTGCCATAGGTGCATACTTCGTTGCCTCAGGTCTTCTTGTTGTGCTCGGAGTTCCACCGCCAATATACGGAAGCAAACTTGTGCTGGATGTCCTGACAGATAAGGTTGAGAGCCTGACAGGAGGGAAATTTGTTGTTGAGCCCGATCCTGAGAAGGCGGCAGAGATAATACTAAATCACATTGAGGAGAAGAGAAAGAGACTCGGAATCTGAAAATAACAATTTGCCTTTGATGGGAGGTTGAGATGATAGCGATAATCGGTGCAGGGCCAGCTGGAGTCAGCGTGGCAGAGACTTTGAGGAAGTACACTGATGAGCCAATCACAATTTTTTCAATGGAGCAGTATCCTCCATACAATCCTGCTGTGCTCACAACATACCTGAAAACAGGTGGAGATGAGCTTTTCTGGAAAGGAAAAGACGTTCTTGACAGGCTGAAGGTTGATGCGAGACTCGGCGAAAAAGTGGAGGATCTGGATACAGCGAACAAGAAGATTATTACTGAGAAAGGAGAATATGGATACGACAGGCTTGTTATTGCATCAGGAAGCAGACTTTATGCCCCCCTTAAAGGACTCAACCAATCCAACGTTTACAATTTCAAATCACTCATGGAGGTTGAGAGACTGAGGT
>JALUWC010000526.1 GCA_027019885.1 Geoglobus sp. | reverse complement strand
AAAGTGTATGGTCTCTCAGGGGTTTGATGAGATACATAATCTGCAAAATGGGAGCGTCGAAACCTGTTAGCAGCATGTCGGTGACGATAAGGATTTTAGGAAGCTTTTCCGGGTCTTTGAAGTTCTCGATTATCGTTTTCTGCTCATCCTTGCTCTTGTGGTATTTTCTTAGCTTTGGTTCATCGTTCTGCGCCGGTGTGAAAATTATTTCAGAGTATTCCGGTGGTAGCAGTTTGTCTAACGCTTCTTTAAATTCAACGCATCCCTCCCTGTCAATGGCCACAACCATCGCTTTAACTCCGTTCGGCTCCACGTACTTCTGAAAGTGGTCGGCTATATCCTTTGAAATTTTTTCCACCGTATCTTTCGCCTTCAAAACGTTTCTTAAGTTTGCACTCCTCTCCAGAACTTTTTTCTGTTCCTCTGGAGAAAGTCCAGCGGTGATGTCGAGGAATTCTTTATCCAGAAGTTCCTTAATCCGTTTGCTCAGCTTGTAATCGACCTGTCTGTACTGGTAGTATATCGGTAAAGTTGCACCGTCTTCAATCGATTCTTTAACCGAATACTTGTCCAGATATCTCTCTCCTTCCTCGCAGAAAACTTTGAAGGTGTTTCTACCGAAAGGACCTTTATCGATCGGTGTACCAGTAAAACCAAAAATGTAAGCGTTGGGGATTGCTGTTCTGAGTCTGGCTGCCAGCTTTCCGTACTGAGAGCGGTGAGCTTCGTCGATGAATATTATGACATTTTCCCTTTCGTTTAGAATCTCTGTTATCTTACCGAACTTCTGAATCGTCGTTATGATGATTTCCCTGCTGTCTCTCTTTAGTTTTGCTTCCAAGTCTTTTCTGTTCTTCGCTATTGCCGTAAAAGGTAGTTTCTCAAACTCATCCTTTAATTGCCTTTGTAACTCGAGCCTGTCGACGATTAAGATAATCGTTGGATTTTCAAGTTCAGGAGCCTTCTTTAATTTCCAGGCTGCGAAAAGCATCGTTAGAGTTTTACCTGAACCCTGAAAGTGCCAGATCAGACCCTTTTTCTTCTTCTCCTGAACAACTCTTCTAACAATAGCGTTGACAGCTCTAAACTGGGGGTACCATGCTATCTTTTTCGTGATTTTGTTTTGGGTGACGTGGAAAACTATGAAGTTCTCGATGATGTCAAGAAAGTTCGAAAGGTTGAAAATCTGGGTTATGGAAGTTTTGAACGGATCTTTTTCAAATTCCTCCCTGGGATGTTTCCAGTCAAAAAATCTTTCACCATCCCAATCGTACTTGAAAAACAAACCGTCGGCTATCCCAACAAATCCAAGATACTTGAAAAGTTGGGGTGCATCTCTGTAATATCTCATTAACTGCTTTCTGCCCTCTTCTATCGGGTCTTTATCTCCCAAAACAGGTCTTTTTGCTTCTATGACTGCTAAGGGAATACCGTTAACCATAACAACGACATCAGGTCTGATAGTTTCATAACCCTCAAACTCGAATTGATTTGTTACCACGAAAGTATTGTTTTCAGGATTTTCAAAATCTATTAGCTTAATCGTCTGCGCTTTCTTTCCCGGTTTGAAGGAAATTGATTTTTCTCCTCTTAACCACTCGAAGAACTCTTTATTACCGCTTATATCGTTCGGAATTTTCTTCAGTCTACTTATAACTAAATTAACATCCTCATCGGTTTTGACGGCGTCGGGATTGAGATTTTTTATTGTTTTCCTTAAAACTGGCAAGTCGAAGGGTTCATCATAACTTTCTCTCCTTTTGTTCATCTCTTCTGGTGGCACATACTCCCAGCCGAGAGAAGTAAGTAGGTCGATAACAGGTTTTTCTACGGTTTCGTATTCCTTGTAAATGACCATTTCAACCTACTCCTGTAGGTATATCTTCAAAGCCTCTATATTATTTTTTACCTCTGGAAATAAATCAGGTAAACAATCGACCATCCCTAAACCTGGTTTGTAGTCTTTCGGGGTTAATTTTCCGTCTGGGTATCTCGTATAAGTTGAGTGTGGGTAAGTGATAATCGAAAGAATGTACAAGGATGGTAAAACCGCAACTAACCTGATAAACCCTTGTTTGTCCTCTTTAATTCTCTTAATAAGTTTGGAGAGTTGTTCAATAAACTTTATTTCAACCTGGTCCTTACCATTCATCTCTTTTTTCGCTTCTTCTAAAATTTCCATTATTTCATTTATTTTTGATCTAATTTCTTCGCTCTCCAATGATTCCCTATACTTTTTAATGAACGCAAGCATAGCTGTAATTTCTTCTTTTGACATCTTGGCCATTTTTTGTCTGTTTTCACTTTCTCTGATTAGTTGCTCGATTTTTGTTAATTCTTCCTGTGAGGTCTGCAGCATGTTTTTGTACTCTGGATAGGTGTCCCTGATGAGTGCGATGAAATTAAACATCCATTTTCTTTTTAGAATTTTAATAAATACGATAGGGGTAAAGTGTTGGATATTTCTCAATTTCTTCTTTGGGACTAGGTCATATAATATCCCAAATGCCTTGGACATTTTTTCTACGGATTGCTGAAGATAAAAAACCGATTCAGGATAAATCTTATTCGCGTAAAGGACTTCTGCAGCTTTTAAATCATCCTCAGCAATTTCCAGATAATTTCTAGAAAGTTTAAAAGAGCGGTCTGAAAGTTGTTTGTTCGAAATAATTTTTGTTAAATCTTCAGCTAATCGAAAGAACCTCTCGTTATCTAGAATTTTGGTGAGTTTCTCTTGTGGGGTTTCCATTTTTATCCACCTTTACCCTAACTTTGCCCGTAAGCAAAACTTGCATCAAACCTTTTTTGAGTTCTTGGAGTTGTTGTTTTCTCTCTCTTTCTAATTCGAGTTTTTTGTCGACGGTTGAGAGGATTTTAGAAATTCTCTTTTGTTCTGGGAGAGGTGGGAGCGGGAATTTGATGGATCGAACAATGGACAAATTCAAGTTCTTTTGGTTTGCCCCTTGGCCGAGATTTCTGATTTGTTCATACCTGTATTGGCACCAGTAGTAAAGATACAGAATGTGTATTAAATTTGAGTTTTTGGGTTTGATTGCTGCACAAGCCTGATTGATGGCGGCATCAATTCCTAAAATAGCACATTTCCCACGAGTAACCCCTTGCCCATACATTGCAATTATAAGAGTTCCTGCGGAATAAATTCTAGCATTGGAATTTTTGAGACCCAACTCAGTAATATACTCTTCTGTTTGTGTAATTATCCCGTAATCAATTTCTGTGGATTTTACCCAAGGAATGTTACCTCCAAAATATTCAGTTTTTTCTCTACTTGGAGTTCCACCAGTACCTACTTCGCACACCTCCCCTATTGTTGTAACCTCCCACTCCTTCGGAATCTCACAACCCAACTCTTTATTAAACTTAAACTCCTCGTGCCCTATACCCTTCGTCAAAAGCCTCTGCATCAAACCTTTTTTCAGTAACTCGGTTTGTGCGATTATTTTATCTGTTAGCTCAATGGCTTTGTCAACAGTTGAGAGGATTTCGGCTATTTTCTTTTGTTCTGGGAGGGGTGGGAGTGGAATGATAATCCGCTTCATATGTTCTTGATTCAACTTCTTTCTAGTAGAACCGACAATATATGGGTTTAGATCCAAGAAATTAAGAAGATACAACAAAAAGAGGTTGATTCCTTTTTCCTCTAACATTCTTAGAACATGAGCATGGTTGTTGACCCAAAATTTGCCAGTCATCAAGTAGGCTTTATTTTCGAACTTACCAAACGGACCGCCATCTTCAGCTAATAAAACAAACTCGCCGTCAAATATGTATCCGTCAATCCAATCTATTATGCCTGTTGCACCACAATAAGGATAATCTCCTCTCCTTTTACTTCTTTCAACTTCACTAAGAGGAATTCTTTTGCTATCATGAATTTCTACAACTTCACCTAATCGCGTGACTTCCCAATCTTTTGGAATTTCACCAATGCCTAAAATTTCTTTCATCTCAGTAGATTCGCTCATAACCCAACTCCTCCAAATAATTGTTTAATTTAGATTCAACTTCATGTCTGGATTCTTCTATCGATCTCACGGAGGCGATAATTTCAGGTATTCTCCCACTATAATCTGTTTCTTCCCACTTAACAACGTATAAGCTAGGAGATAGATTATAGTCATTCTCTTTTACCGTTTCTTTATCCAATATTTCAGAAAACTTAGGAATTCTTTTAAACTCCATAAAAGCTTCAATGATTTTTCTTATTCCGTTCTCGGTTAGTTTATTAAAAGCTCCAACTTT
>JALUWC010000525.1 GCA_027019885.1 Geoglobus sp. | reverse complement strand
CCTCTTCCGAGCTCTTCACCCTGATGAACGGGCACAACTGTCACTCTTCCATCTGGATGCTTAAGAATTACATGACTCCCCCTGCGCCGAACTATTTCAAAGCCGAGTTTAGTCAAAGCCTTGATTACCTTTTCGGCTTTAACCGGTTTTAACTTCAACGACCTGCACCCCGATGAACTCCCCAGCTCCCGGTTCCTTCTCGACTTCCAAGTAGAGCTCAATTGCTTCTTTCACCCCCTTCATGAGCTCATCAAGGCTTTTTGCCTGAGTATGGCATCCCGGGAGAGATGGAACTTTTGCGACGTAGTAACCGTCTTCGTCTCTTTCTATTACGACCGCGAATTTCATAGCCAACTTTAAGTTGCGGAAACTAAAATATGTTTCGCCCTGTTAAAATGCGCTTTGAGTTTTCAGAGGTTATGCTCTCAGTTTTGTTAAATGCAGCACCTGTGATTTTTGACGTTCACCTGCACCCACCTTCCAGAGTGGGAATGGTCTCGTTAAGGGTAGCTTTATCTACAAATATTCACATGAGGTGAATCAGTTTTTTGAATAATGTTTGGAACCGATTGCCGCAGCGTTACGGTAAACTGGATTCTATCAGATGTCCGAGTGAAAATAGGTGTATAAAACAAAAAATTGTGGGTTCAGGCGTTTACCTCACTGTTACGAGGGCATCGAACATGAAGTTGTTGCTCGGTGTGTGGAGGATTTTAATCTCTATTGTTGTGTCGTCTGTGAAGTAATCGTAATTGTTGGTACTAGCTGTTTCAGTAATTTTAAGGGAGTCGCCCCACATCAAACGTGCCATCTTGGACATCTGTTGTATCACTTTCTAATGTAGTATTAACACTAGCTGATCCGGCTCCCAACTTTTCTTTAGTATTACTTACAAAACTTCCAGTAAATTTCTTGCTTCCAGCGTCCCAAGTTAGTGTGGCTAGTTTATTTCCGTTTGAATCGTAAATTATAATTTGGATTTCGCTGCATCTTATGCTTTCTCCACCATTATGTTTTAGCACAAATATATCATCCGAGGTATCTGTAACTCCCGTAGCTCCCTGATTTTCTGCTCTCTCCTCTCGCCCTCGAACCGAATAGAATGATCTTTTCTACATCTATTCCGTGCTTTTTGGCTATTTTGAGAATTGTCTCCTTGATTATCTCATGCTCTTTTTTCATCCAGAATTGTTTTAGATTTGAAAATTTAAAGGGTTTTTGGAAAAATAGCAAGAATTTTGGATGTGGATCTCCTTCAGCTTCTCTCAGATAATCTGCCATGGACTTTCTTGCAACCCCGTTCCATCTTATTATTTGATCTGTTTTGTTGATGGAATGGTGGGAGGCTGTTTAAATTGAGATCATCTCCCAACCACAACTCATCCACCTGACCTCATTATCACTCATCACGTGATTATAATTATGGGAAAAGCTTATATACGTGTTGTTTAAAAATAAAATGTTGAACAAGGGGTGATGTTAGATGAAATGGTTGAGAGATAAGAAGGCTGTATCGCCTGTTATAGGCGTAATTCTGATGGTGGCCATAACCGTTATACTGGCGGCAGTGATTGCAAGCTTCGTCTTTGGACTGGGAAGCAAGGCGCCAAAGAGTGCTCCACAGGCTCAATTGGCGGTTGAGGATAATACTAGTGTAACTTTGAGCAGTAGTACTGGTAATCAAACCGTTTTTATTTTGGAACACAATGGTGGCGAAGACATCGTTTTGTCAGATCTCAAGATTATAGTAGAGTATGCATCAAATGGAACTTCATACGATACGCTGACATGGAATACAGACCATTTCGCAGGGAGCAATTTAGTTTCAAGCACTGTGAGTAATGGAGTCTTCTCTGCAGGAGATAAAATCAACTTTAATGAAGCGACAGGCAAAACGGTGAACCAAGGTACATACAGGGTGAGAATACTACATATACCAAGCAACCAGTTCATCTTTGACGGACAGGTAACAGTCCAGTAAACAATCTTTTGTTTTTATTTTCTTTTTTGAAAGCTACGTGTTATGTGGCTGTCTCCAATCTGTTCTCAAACCTCAATTAGAAGACAGCAACATAAAAATCGAGAGAGTTAATGTGTTAGTTGATAATGCTCTAAAATAACTGCAAATTCCTTCGAACAAAAATCCTTTTCCACTCTCAAAACAGAATACGGATTATGTCAAAGATCATCGAAGCGGTGTATTCAAAATCAACTCTCTCGAGAGGTTTTTGAGTGAGAGCAAGGTGTATTGCTGAGAGCTCAAAAATGCAGATGGCACTTCTCTGCGGGCAGTCTGAATTAACCTTTACAGTTTCTGTATTCACTCCATGAGTCTGTCAAAATTAACCGGACAGTTCTATGATCCATGAATGTTTGGAATCCTGCAATTTTCTTTTCAATCATAATGTTCCGCACCCTCTTTTTGATCTTCTCATGGCATTTTTGTGCTTTTATAATCTTTTTTCATTTTGTTTCTCCTTTCAGCCTTTTTGCAGTTCAAAAATTCTCCAAAGTTTTTATAAACCCACTCAATTAAGTGCGGAAAGATTTAAAATCTAATGCATAAAGGCTGTGAGCCGATGAATGATGAACGTATGTGAAGGAGGTGGATGATATGGTGTATGTCAGGTTTGATGTTCCTGAAGAATTGCAGACTGAAGCTCTCGTGTTGCTCCAGAAGGCAAAGGAGACCGGAAAGGTGAAGAAGGGGACAAATGAAACGACAAAATCTGTTGAGAGAGGGCTGGCAAAACTTGTCTACATAGCCATGGACGTTGACCCTCCTGAGGTTGTTGCACATCTGCCATTGCTCTGTGAGGAGAAGAAAATCCCCTACGTTTACATTAGGAGCAAGGAAGATATCGGGAGGAGTGTAGGCATTCAGGTTGCCTGTGCGGCTGTTGCAATACTGAATGAGGGTGAGGCTAAGAAAGAGCTTGAGACCGTTGTGTCAAAGGTTAACGGTCTCAAAAAGTAAATCTTTTTTTGAGGTGAACGATCATGGCTGAAGATGAGGACATTCAACCGGCTGAGGTTGTTGAAATTGTAGGCAGAACGGGAATGCATGGTGAGGCAACTCAGATCAAAGTGAGAATTCTTGGAGGGGAGAACAAGGGCAGAATAATCACGAGAAATGTTTTCGGGCCCGTAAAGGTTGGAGACATTCTGATGATTAAGGAGACTGCAAGGGAGGCAAAGAAGCTTGCAGTGAGGTGATACTGTGGTTCTTGAGAAGAAAGTATGCTCTTTTTGCGGTGCGGAGATAGAGCCTGGCACGGGAAAAATTTACGTGAGAAAGGATGGTAAAATCCTGCATTTCTGCTCAAGGAAGTGTGAGAAGAACATGGTTGTGCTGAAGAGAAATCCGAGAAAGCTGAAGTGGACAAAGTACTACGCGGGGAGGAAGTAACATGGAGAGAACGTTCGTCATGGTAAAACCTGACGGAGTTCAGAGGGGACTGATTGGAGAGGTTGTATCGAGAATTGAAAGAAAAGGCATGAAGATCGTTGCAATGAAGATGCTTCATATAACTCAGGAAACAGCCGAAAGACATTACGCAGAGCACAGGGGGAAGCCATTTTTCAATGCGCTTGTTGATTACATAACCTCAGGCCCTGTTGTTGCGATGGTTGTTGAAGGGAAAAATGCAATTTCTGTCATAAGAAAGCTTGTTGGCAAGACAAATCCCGTCGAAGCTGATCCGGGGACAATAAGGGGAGATCTGGCAATGGATATTGGTAGAAATATTGTTCACGCCTCTGACTCACCTGAATCAGCCGAAAGGGAAATAGGGATCTTTTTCTCCTCAGAAGAAGTTATTGATTACAGGAAATTTGATGAGATCTGGGTTTACGAGCAATGAAAAACCTAAGAACTCCAATTGTAGCTGTTCTTGGACATGTTGACCACGGCAAAACAACATTACTTGACAGAATCAGAAGAAGCAACGTCACCGCAAAAGAAGCTGGAGGTATCACCCAGCACATAGGAGCGACTGAGGTTCCATTGGCTGCGGTGGAGGATGTATGCAGGGATATATGGAATGTGAATGTAGTGATTCCCGGCCTTCTATTTATTGATACTCCCGGCCACAAAGCCTTCACCAACCTCAGGAGGAGGGGTGGAGCGCTTGCAGACCTTGCTGTTTTGATAGTCGACATAAACGAGGGATTCAAGCCCCAGACCGAGGAGGCTTTGATGATACTGAGAACCTTCAAAACACCCTTTGTTGTTGCTGCAAACAAGATAGACAAGATTCCGGGGTGGCAGAGCAGTGAGGGAAAGCCCTTCATGAAAAGCTATGCCGAGCAGGACGAGATCGTCAGGCAGAGGCTGGATAACAGGCTATACGAGCTGATCGGGGAGCTTTATCAAAGGGGCTTTTCAGCAGACAAGTTTGACAGAATCTCTGATTTCACAAAAAACATTGCGATTGTTCCCATCTCGGCATTAACCGGAGAAGGCGTTCCTGAGCTTCTCATGCTTCTTGTTGGCCTCGCTCAGAGATTTCTTGAGAGCAATTTGAGGTTGCATGTTGAAGGTAAGGCAAGGGGAACTGTGCTTGAGGTAAAGGAGGAGAAAGGTCTTGGGCTGACATTCGATGCCATACTCTATGATGGTACGCTTCATGTTGGAGACAGAATCGCTATTGGCGGTAAAGAAGGTATAATTGTTACCCACGTGAGAGGTATTTTGAGGCCGAGGCCATCAAAGGAGATGAGACTGGAATCAAAATTCAGGAGTGTTGACAGGGTTACAGCTGCTGCTGGGGTCAAGATTGTGGCTCCGGATGTTGAAGGAGTTCTTGCTGGGAGTGAGTTTGAGGTTGTTGAGAGCGATGATGATATAGAGAGGTTTGAGGAGAGAGTCAGAAGTGAGTATCATGAAATCACAATCGAAACAGATGAGGAGGGAGTGGTAATAAAAACAGACACCCTCGGTTCCCTTGAAGCGATTATAAATGAGTTTAGAGCTCTTGACATTCCAATAAAGAAGGCGGATGTTGGGGACATAACAAAGAAAGATGCGGTTGAAGCTTCGGCAAACAGAGATGAGCTGAACAGAAGCATCATAGGATTCAATGTGAAGCTCTTGCCCGGGGTTGATGAGGAGTGTGCCAAGTATGGGGTGAGGGTCTTTACGGATCAGATAATCTACAGCCTGATTGACAGCTTTATCCAATGGAGGGATGAGGAGAAGAGGCTGAGGGAGAGGCAGAAGATTGAGTCAGTAATCCTGCCAGGAAAGATTCAGCTTCTCAAGAACTACATTTTCAGAAGGAGCAAGCCCGCTGTTGTTGGTGTTAAAATTCTTGCAGGTGAACTCAGAAAGGATGTGAGGCTTGTAAAGGATGATGGCACTCCAGCAGGAGTTGTGAGGAGCATGCAGAAGTCTGGAGAGTATGTCTCCATTGCTGAGGAGGGAGAGGAGCTTGCAGTTGCCATTGATGGAGTCACCATAGGCAGACAGCTGAATGGAGACGAGGTTCTGTATGTTGATGTGCCTGAAAGACATGCGAGGGTTGTTGAAAGGGAGCTGTTTGATACGCTGAGCGAGGAAACAAAAAGAGCTTTTTCTGAGTTTCTTGAGGTGAAAAGAAGGGACAATCCGTTCTGGGGAAGATAAGTCCGCAATGTATATTAATCCCCTCAATTGAAAGCATTCCATCATGCTGATGGTTTGAGAGAGGTGATGAGGATGGAGTTCAAGGTTGTGATTTCGGATCCTGAAACTGGAAAGGCATACCAGAGGGTGGTTAGTGGAGCAAATGCAAACAAGCTCGTAGGAAAGGATGTAGGAGATGTTGTAAACGGAACAGTTGTAGAGCTGCCTCCTGACTATGAGCTTCAGATAACAGGTGGAAGTGACAAGGATGGATTTCCAATAAGGCCGGACATACCCGGGCCTGTGAGAAAGAGAATTCTTCTCTCTGGTGGAATTGGATACAGACCAAGAGAAAGAGGGATCAGGAAGAAAAAAATGGTCAGAGGAAAGACAATAACAAGGGATACA
>JALUWC010000524.1 GCA_027019885.1 Geoglobus sp. | reverse complement strand
CATTAAAACCTCAAGAACCTTTTTTTCATTCTCATTTAAGACTTCAAGAGTTCTCTCCAGCTCTAAATCTGGAAGACCTGTTTTTTCGCTGGATTTACTTTCTCTCTTACCCTGATTTGATTCCTTTAACCTCAATCCATGATTTGGATACAGCAGATATATCAGTACCACAATCAATCCCGGAACAACCCCCGTCATCAGCCCGGTAATTACTGAAAGAGACCAGAAATACTTGTTTCTACCCTTCCTTCCAGCATCGAAATAAATGATCGCTCCCGGAATCAATGCGACAAAAAGTAAAAAGAATACAATCATCAGTTCTGATAGGCCAACCTCAACCACCATCCCTCTCACCACTGTTTTACCATGTGATTCATGTGAAATAGCATAAAAAATTTCGGTGAAAAAGGTGAAATCTTTTGAGAGCTTTCAACCTCTGCACACCACACCAATAAGTTTATATGAGAAGCTTCTCAAATTTGAGAAGATGCTGTCAGAGCTTAAAAAGCTTGCAAAAATGAACGCAACAAGAAAGGTGGTCAAGATAAGTTCAAAGGAATTTGCAGACAAAATCGATCAGAGCCTTCAGACTGCTGCAAGAAAGCTAAAAGAACTTGAAGAGAGCGGGCTTATCGAAAGGATCATGGATAGCGATGGACAGTATGTTGTGATAACGGAGAAAGGTAAGGAGCTGCTTTACAGGGAGTATCTGGAGCTGAAAAAGATATTCGAAGATGAGGAAAAGGTTTGCATCACTGGCAGAGTTATGAGCGGGTTTGGTGAGGGAAAATACTATGTCAGCCTCGAAGGTTACAGAAGGCAGTTTGAGGAGAAACTGGGGTTCTCTCCATATCCCGGAACGCTTAATCTCAGAATTCCAAAGGAGCAGATGTATTTCAGGAGATTGCTTGATGAGGAAGAAGGGACAATCATAAATGGATTCAGAACGGAGGACAGAACTTTTGGGGAGGTCAAAACATTTAGATGCAGAATAAAAGGAGTTGAAGGTGCGGTTATACTGCCGAAAAGAACTCACTATGGAAAAGATGTGCTTGAGATAATCTCTCATGTTATGCTCAGGGATGAGCTGAAGCTGAAAGATGGCGATGAGGTTGAGGTAGAGGTGATTTTATGATAGAAGAGGCAGTAAGGGCATTCAGAAAGGGAAAACCTGTTCTGCTCTATGACTTCGAGAGCAGAGAAGGGGAGACAGACATAGCAATCCCTGCTTTGGCAGTTGAAGCTGAGGATGTGGCGTTCATGAGGAGAGACGGCGGTGGTTTGATATGTGTATCAATTCCTTTTGAGGTGGCCGAGTTTTTCGGTTTGCCATTCATGCACGAAATTCTGGAGCACTCCTCTATCAGGTTTCCATTACTCAAAGATCTGTCTCATTACGACATTAAATACGACTCCCGCTCCTCTTTCAGTCTCTGGGTCAATCACAGAGATACATTTACGGGCATAACCGACATTGACAGGAGTCTCACGATCAGGAATCTGGGTAGAGCTGTTAGCAGTGTTCTGAATGGAGAGGAATTCGATTTTGGAGCTGAGTTCAGGAGCCCGGGACATGTGGCAGTTCTGAAAGCCTCTGCAAATCTCGTATATGAAAGGGTTGGTCAGACCGAGCTGAGCATGGCTTTAGCAGAGCTTGCAGAGATAACCCCTGCTGTTGCGATATGTGAGATGCTTGATGAAAAAACGGGAAAAGCTTTAAGCAAGGAAAAGGCATTAGAATTCGCAAAAGAGAGAGATATTCCATTTGTTACAGGGGAGGAGGTTGTAAAAGCCTACAAAGAATCTGGACTGATAAAGGTGAAAATTTAGACCTTTCCTTTCAGGAGTTCCCTCCCCCTTTCAACAACTATGCTCACAGGAGTCGGCATTTTTTGCCCCGCTCTCTTCAATGCATCTTTTGCAACCTCAAAGTGCTCGGGTTTCGTCCAGATGCTTATGATTTTTGTTCCCGGCTTAACTCTTGCAGCAAGTCCTACGGGTTTGCCGAAAGCTTTTCTCATACCCTGAGAAATTCTGTCAGCTCCGGCTCCAGTGGCCATTCTGTGCTCTCTTAGTATATGGTGAGGATAGATCCTGACCTTAAGGAAGTAATTACTCGATCCAGCCCTTCTGGCGATGTACTTGTTTGCGGCTATTCTTGCAGCCTCTAAGGCAGTATCTCTTACCTGAACCGCTTCCTTAGCAACGAGGGTGAGCATGACGGGAAACTCAGCCCTTTTGTTTCCCATTTCAAACTGCCTCAATCTTATTCCCGGAGCACCGTCAATGTATTCCCTCCTTGTGTATGGTCTTTCGAGTCTTCTCCACATCTTTGCCGGTCTTCTTGCCATAGTTTTCAGGGAGAGGGTTAGAGTATTTAAGTTTTAACCTGAATGCCCAAATGAGAACAATTCTCGGTAGAATATATTGTTAACGTTTGCAGTGTAATGAGTTATATTCCTTTTACAGCAATCGCAGAAACCATTAACGGAAATCTCTTCTTAATCTCAACTTTCTCCGTATTGGTGAGGCTCTCAAAAAGCTGTTTAAAATCTTCAAACCTCAGTCCATGACCGAAAAATCTGCTCCTTCTTGCATCCAGAATATAAAGTATCCCCCCTCGTTTGACCATTTTCCACAGATTTTTCAAACCCCTTTCAGGGTTACTCCAGTGGTGAAGGGAGAATGTTGAATAAACAACATCATATTCTCCGAAGTAATCATTTTCTGCATCTCCAACTCTGAAGTCGATACTGATTCTCTCCCTTTCTGCTTGCTTTTTTGCAATCTCTATCATACTCTCAGATAGGTCAAAAGCAACGATCTCAACTCCAAGCTCCCTTGCAACCTTCACGGCCAGAATTCCCGGTCCGCATCCAGCCTCAAGGTATCTGCCTTTCATTCCGAGCTTTCTCAGATCATGAATGGCATGATGATAGAGAATGGGTGAAAGCCTGCTGACAGCCTTTTCATATCTCTTGGCGCCCTCTCCTTCAAACCGTTCGAATTTTTCGAGAATGCCCATCGCTCAAAAATTATGATCGGTATGTGATATAACCCTATCCATTCTTGGAAATTGAAGAATCCTACTCTTTTTAAGAATTCTTTTTTGTATTTGGTGTTATCCGGTCGTCTGGTAACAGTCAGTCACGTCTTTACACACTCTCGTATTCAACAACTATTCTTCCTTGACAGCTACTGAGAACTTTGACCTCAATAAAATCATCCTTTCCTGCATTTTCGGGGTAGCTCAGGGAAAAACACCCATTTGGATAAGTTTTGATTGAGATTTTGACACTTCCATTGAACTCGTCATCAACAGGCTGTAACAGCAAAGTCTGATTTTTTGTGAATTCTGATTCGATCACAAATCTGTTGAGAGTTGCGATCAGCGTTATGAACACACTCTTGTTCTCTGCGTAGACACCAATCCCGCAATGGGTGAAATCAGATAGCATAACTTTTCTGTGACCCTTGCTTGTTTTCCATCCCTTCACACATCTCTCTGCTATTTTCTCTTCCGTGATCGTGGATTTCAGGCCGGTTATCCTGTATATGTTCTCTCCAACTGATATGAAGTAGATTCCCCTTTCTCTCAGTAATCTAAAAGAGTTCATACCCATCGCATCATGCTTGAAATCTTTCGAGATCACCCTGCTTTTGAACCTTGCAGCTTTCGCCAATTTTTCGCTCCATGAAAGGCTTTCAAGTCCATTCTGGGATCTGAAGCTATTGATTCTGCTGAAAACAAGCATCTCAACCATTCTGAGATCCAAACTTCTTGCATCGTAAAGCAGTTCTCTTTCTGAAAGCAGAACTTCAGAGAAGGGCTCTTCAAATCTGTATTCGAACTCCTTTTCCATGTATTTTCCCTGAAATATGAATCCTCTGCTCAAGAGGTTTGTATCAACATCGACACACCCATCTACCTCTATTTTTCTGTTTCCGGCAAGTATGTATCCTTTTAGTGGTTTTCCGCTCTCTCGAACTTTGAAACAGATTTTCATACCAGCACCTGCGGTAGAGGTTGAAGGTATCCTCACCAACTGTTTTGTGCATAAAACCAGAGTATATTTGATTTTTTGCAAATCACCGCTCCTGCTGTTGAATACAAAATTGCTGCATATTGACAGGATATAAATGTTAAACGTGGTGGGGTGAGCAGAAACATTACCGTCACCATGCCGATTCTGTTTCTCGTTCCTGTTCTAATTCGATTCAGGTTTTCAGGCATTACACCTCTTCTTCGTTTACACAATTTCATGGGGGCTAAGCATAACTGGAACTCATACATCGGGAATAAAACCATTGGATTTAAAGTAGAAAAGAAGAGCTGGCAGATCACTGAATGAGTTGAGAGTCTCAGGCTAATACCGATGGAATGATTGATCGCAAGTATTAAATACATTCCTCATTTTGCATGACCCATGGCAAGATTTCCCGAAGCAGAGAAGAGACTCTTCAACGTCAAAATATGCATGAGGTGCAACGCAAGAAATCCGATCAAGGCAAAGGTCTGCAGGAAATGCGGATATAAGGGTCTCAGGCCCAAATCAAAGGAGAGAAGGGGTAAGTGATCAAACTCTTTTTTCAATCACATACTGGTACATTCCAAGTATGGCATTTCTGAAGAAGTACTCTTCTCTTTTTCTGATTTCATCATCAAATTTTCTGAAAAGAGAAAAGCTGTCGTCAGTCTTCATGAGCCTTTTTCTAACTGCTTCAAGCACTGACTCAAAATCCTCTCCCAGTTCATTAACCGCATCCTCTACAGCCTGAACCCATGCTTTCAGCTGTTTTTCATATCCTGAGATTGTCTTTTCACCATTTCTGCTCATTCCAAAGTGTCCGAAGCATATGTTTCTGTCCTGATAGGCTTTGAGCTTCTGTATTGATCTATCTGCAATCTCGTAAACAAATTTCGGAGGTGTTGCGGGTCTGTGGTAAATCTGACCATCAAATTCATGGTAAACTCCGAGAGCCTCCCCCACAAAAACATACTCATCAATCACGTAGCTCTGATGATGGACCGCATGTCCGGGCGTGTAGATGATCTCGACACCTTCTGCATTTTCAGCAAATTTCGATGCATCAACAGGAACGATCTCTCCGTAACTCCTTGCCATCTCTCCAAGAACCTTCAAACTACCCTTCCAGAGTCTTTCTGGGTTTATGAGATGCTCAACCCCTCTGTCATTAACCACAACCCTTGCATCATTGTAATGCTTAAGCAATTCACCTGTACCACCTGCATGGTCTATATGGATGTGTGTCAGGAGAATGTAATCAATTCTGTCAGCTCCTATCTCTCCGAGAGATTCAATGAGAGCTTTTACACTGCTTTTGGGCCCGGGATCGACAAGAAAAGTCTTTTTTCCAAAATAGACCCACGAACTTATAAAATTCCTGAATCCCGGGATTTTCTGCGGGAGAGCTATTAAATAGAGGCTGTCAGAATACCTGTAAATGCTCATGCTCTCATATCAAAGAGTGGTAAAATAAGGTTTGTGATTGTTTGAAAAGATGCAACCCGCATCCAAACACCATCGGTAAGAAGAACTGCGAAAACCCTGTTTAATCCACTCTCTAACTAAATTGCATTAGATGTGAAATTTGAAGTAATGTTTGATATCTAATTGCATTCAAATTTAAACTCTGTCCACCATCAACAAGACCTCACGCCAGTCTCATCAGAGACCAAACCTGATAAGCTCCAAACAGCAAAGTCAGAATCAAAGCTGTAAATAAAGCCTCTCTGAATTCAATTTCTCTCGCATGTTCAATTGCGAAGCTCCAGATTACTAAGCTCCAGATCGTCACCGCCAAGTTGATTATCAGATTCGAGTAAACCGGATCTTTTGGTATAATTGACAGCATCAGCGATTTCATTACATCCGGATTCTGCTGCATCTGAGCAATGCTAATTTTCGGGATTTCGGCATTTGTTATGTAATTAACTGACATCGGGACTGTTATTGCTGAACCGATGAGAGAAGGAAGGAAACCGTAGCCAGTGAACTCAAAGGTTCTTCTGAAAGAGCCTTCTCCATCGAAGAAAGCTGACAAGCC
>JALUWC010000523.1 GCA_027019885.1 Geoglobus sp. | reverse complement strand
CCTATTCTCTTTCTTTCAATCTTCTTATCTCTTTCCTGATCTCCTCTAAAACCTCCGGATTAAAAATTTCCTTTCTATTGTCTTTTTTGATTGAGAACACTGTGAACACCCTCCCGCCATGCTCTTTTTCAAACTTATCATGGGTCTTACTTAACCATTCTTTCCATCTGTACACTTCCGGAGTTTGTTCGTAAGTTATGGGCTTTATTTGAAGATCTATGTATCTGTCACCAACCTGAATGTAAAAATCGACGTTGTACAATCTGTCCCATTCGTCTGGTGCAGGTTTGATTTCAACACTCAAGTCACGCTGCAGTTTGCCATATATTGTCTTTATTTCTGTTAAATACCCATCGTAGGTTCGGTTTATCACAAGATTGTAGATATATTGAACACAGTCCTCCTCTTTTACATCCTCTATTTCTGCCTGAATAACCTCAGTGATTTTTACATACAGTTTTTTCCGAGATCTTCTATATATTCACGAGGAGACAAGTTTATCCCCTTGGATTTCAGGAATTCGCCAAGTTTCTTATTGTAATAATTTTCCCACTCTTTCACAGTCTTAGGAGCACATTCACGAATCCAGCGGGAAACGGGTCCTACGCTGTTTTTCTTGTTTAATCCCCATCTGTTTGTTGCCATGTTCAGTATCCATTCTTTTGCCATCAGTTCACCCTTTTCTTTTCGAGCTGAATAAATTTTGTTTTAAATTTATGGTCTTTCGATCTGTCGGCTACTGCCATCCCAGATTTGATCAAGTAAGCGTTAACAAAAATTTTATTCTTCAGGTACACATAGGCCTCAATTGCGTCCCCGTTCAAAACAGAAGCATTATCAAATTTGAGAAAAATCTCCTTTTTCAACAGATACTTCCTCAGATAATTCAGAGCATCCTCCTTTTTCAACACTTTTACACCGAGAAATTTTACAAGCAATCCGGTGTTTAACTTAACCGTTTCCCCATCCACAACTTCCACAACCCTGTAAAGTCTGTCATTTCTAAAATTGAATTTCTTGGGGTCAATCTTTGGCTTTGCATCTTTAATTCTGGGTAAATATTTAACTTCTTCAACTTCAATCGGCGTTTTATGCTTTATTATCTCAATATTACCACTAAATCGGAGCAAGCTTTGTTTTAATCCAAGCTTGTCTTGTATAACATCCAGAAATCTCTCGTTTATCTCATATCCAATCGCATTCCTGCCCAAATCCAAGGCTGCCTTTACTGTTGTTCCACTTCCTATGAATGGATCGAGAACTGTATCTCCAACAAAAGTGTACATTTTTATCAGTCTCTTCGGCAGTTCCTCAGGAAACATTGCTTCATGCTCTATCTGTCTTGCTCCACCAAAATGCCAGTGTCCATAAAAATACTCCTTCCATTCCTCTTTTGTTAATTTGGATTTCTCTTTGATGTCCTTGGACACCTTGAGGCTTTTTCCGGGTTTTTTGAAGATAAGGATGAACTCATAATCAATCTCTATCATACCATTCGGAGGGTACGGGTATGAGCCCATCACGTTTGCCCCACCTGTTGTGTTCATTGTGGTCTTTTTCTGCCAGATGATTGAACCCATGTAATCAAAACCAATATCCTCACATTGAGCAATAAATTCTGCGTGAAGTGGTATTATCTTGTATCTCCCGTAAATTATGGATCTGGCAAACTGGTCTCCGATGTTTATGCACAGCCTCCTTCTGGACCTTAAAACTCGATAGCATTCTTTCCACACCCTGTAAAGGTCTTTCAGGTACTCATGCAATGACTGACCATACCCAATCTGTCCAGGAACGCCATAGTCCTTGATGTGCCAGTAAGGGGGTGAGGTTACAACAAGATCTACACTGTTGCTCTCAACCTCAGTCATTTTTCTGCTATCGCCTATGATTATCTTCGCCCAGTTGCTCATTTTTCCCACCATATTTTAATTTCTCAAAAACCCCTCTGACTTTCCATTCCATAACCCGTCCTGTAATTTATCTCCCCAACCAGATTCTCCCTGACAAGCCTCTTCGCCTCATCAAGCTCGAAATTGCCGAGAAGCCACATCACCTTGATCAGAGCGACCTCTGGAAGGATGTCTTCCCCCTCAACAACACCAGCCTTCAGCAGGTATCTGCCGGTATCATAAACTCTATCGCAAACCCTCCCCCATAAACACTGAGAGGTCATCACCACTAGGCTGTCCTCAGCCACTCTTTTAACAGTTTCAACCCAGTCAGTAGATACATGACCCAGTCCGGTTCCTTCAAGAACAAAACCTCTGAATCCTTTTTCGTAGTAGAAATCAAGGATCTCCGGGCTTAAACCCGGATAGAATTTTATCAAGATCACTCTCTCCTCAAGTCTGTCAAACAGCTCTAATTCTCTTTCGCCACGCTTCATTCTCTCTCCAATCCACTCCATCTTTCCATCAGGCCATACTTTGCCGAGAGGTGGATAGTTCACACTCTGAAACGCATCTCTCCTTGAGGTGTGATTCTTTCTGACCTTTACACCTCTGTGGATGTGGCAGAATTCATCGCTTGTTGAGCCGTGCATCACAACTACCACCTCTCCAAGATCGCTCAGAGAGGTGTGGGCGGAACATATCATGTTCACAGCTGCATCGCTGCTCGGCCTGTCACTGCTTCTCTGAGCTCCAACGAAAACAACAGGTACTGGAGTGCGGAGCATAAAGGCAAGAGCTGAAGCTGAGTAGTGCATCGTGTCAGTCCCATGAGTGACGATGGCACCCTCATACCCATCCCTCACCGCCCCATAAACTCTCCTTGCAAGCTTTACCCAGTATTCTGGCTTCATGTTCTCGCTCAGAATGTTGTAAAGCAACTCTGCATCGATGTTACATATCTCCGCAAGCTCCGGGATGTCTGAAACTATCTCTTCAGCTGAAAACTGGCTTGTTACCGCTCCAGTGCTGTAATCGACCTTGCTTGCAATCGTTCCGCCTGTGGATATGACCTTTATCTCAGGTAAATCCTCTTTTTTCCTCGCATATCCAGCCTCAGTAAATGTGATTTCGATTTCTTCCTCCTCAATAACTTCATAATCGTGGAACCCAACATTGTAACCACTATCAAGTTTGAGCACGATTTTTTCTTTCTCAGATGGCAGAACTATGCCTTCAAATATTCTTCCCTTAGCCATTATCCTTGCTTTCTTGGCTCTCATAACCACTCACCATCTCATAAAGATTACTGAGAGATTTGCTAACTTTCCCCTTCATTTCAGTAAGTATGTTTTCATCATCCTTGATTGCTATAGTGCGGGACTCAATCATTCTCCGTATATTTTCATCAGAAGTTCCTCCAGTGCTGTTTTTTCTTTCCAGGGACAGCCCAGCAATCAGGGCGTCTTTCACTTCCTCTTCTGTGATACCCACCACAATCCCGTGTTTCCTGCACATCTCCATTATCTCCCCCGCCGATACCATGTAATTCTCACTTTTTGCAAGTTCTCCAACTATCCTGTGAGCAGTTCTGAAAGGAACACCTTTTTCAACAAGCAGATTTGCGAGATCGGTTGCAGTGGAGAATCCTTTTTCTGCTTTTTCTCTCATGATGTCTTCATTGAATTTTAATCTGCCAAGCATCCCCCACATAACCCTGCATGAGAGAAGGGTTTCATTCATGGCATCGAAGAGAATCCGGTTCATCTCCTGAAAGTCCCTGTTGTAGGCGAAAGGCATTGCTTTATAGATTGCCATGGCAGATGTTAGCATTCCAATTATCCTTCCGGCTTTTGCCCTTATTATCTCAGCCACATCAGGGTTCTTTTTCTGGGGCATTATGCTTGATGATGAGGCGTATTCATCAGGAAGCTCCACGAATCCAAATTCCGAAGCCCAGAGTATTATCTCCTCGCATATTCTGCTGAATGAGAGCATAAGAGAGGAGCATGCAAAAACACATTCAATTAAAAAATCTCTTGATGATACAGCGTCCATTGAATTCTCCACAATACCATCGAATCCGAGCAAATTTGAAACAAACTCTCTGTCAACTGGAAAGCTCGTGCCTGAAAATGCTGAGGAGCCGAGAGGAGAGAGATTGACCCTCCTGTAAGCATTCACAAACCTCTGAAAGTCCCTCCACACCATGTCATGCCAGGCAATGATGTGATGGGAAAGCTTTGTTGGCTGGGCATACTGCAGGTGAGTGAAGCCCGGCATCACAGCATTTCTGTATTCTGACGCTTTTTTCAGAAGAACTGATCTGAGGTTGAGAGTTTCAGCGAGAATATCCAGAATTCTATCCCTTGAGAAAAGCCTGAGGCATGTAGCAACCTCATCATTTCTGCTCCTTGCCGTGTGCATTCTCTTTCCGTCCTCTCCTGCAATCTCTATGAGCTTTGCCTCAATTGCCTCATGGACATCATCAAAGTTCTTCTCCAAGTTTTCAAAACCATACTGCTCGATTTCCCTCAGAGATGCGATTATTTTCCTAACAGATTCGCTGCTCAGTATTCCCTGTTTTCCAAGCATAATCACATGAGCGTAATCAACAATTATGTCGTAATGGAAAATGTGCTCATCAAAATCCATTGAGCTTGTTAACCTTAAAGCATCCTCATCCATCTCTCCTTCAAGCCTACTCCTGACAACCATTGAGAAAATTCATAAGGGATATTTTAATAACTTTACCTTCTCCATACAACTTCACCACAATATTTGATCTCAACGATTCTGTGATGGGGGATGGCTGATGCTGAGGTATATATGAACTTGTGACCTATGTCTGTGATTTCATCGCCTGTTATTTCGGAAAATCCCTTAGGCCTGTCCACGTATTTAACAGAAACTTTCGAAAAATCGTAATCGGGATGCCATTTGAACTTATCGAGAATGTTCTTTATGTTATATCTCATCATTTTTGACAGGTTCGACAAGCTGGCCTCTGAGATTCAGCCTTAACGATTTCTTTGCAACCGCTCTCACAAACAGACCGTCAAGCCCAGTCTCCCTGCTTATATGCTGGACTGACATCCTGCCCCTGTTTATCTGCTCCATTATTCTGCTGACAATCTCACTCTCTTCATCTTCAGCCATGAAAATTGCATTCAGAATGACATTGAAATCCTTGAGCGAGATGTAAACATTAATGCTCAGGTGAGTGTAGCTGACATGATACTCTTTCTCAGGCTTTGAAGATGGATTTTCCGGCATTCTCCACTTTACCTCAAGCATTCCGGCATTTTTTAGAATTCTCAGGGCTTCATCAACTCCATCTCCATACAGACTCTTCAACTCATCGAGAGTCCTCCACTCAGCAAGGAGTGTTTCATAAACCTTTCTGTAGGTTTCTGTTGAAAATAATTGCAGAACAGGAACGAGTTCCACAACATCATTAACCAACTTGGCTCTTCTAACCATCCTGTATTATTTTCTGATTCTCGGTATTTATTATTTTGCATAATTGAACCACATTGCTGTCTCAGGCATTTCACCATCCACCCGATTCGGGATTCTTTGCCCCGCCCTGATGACCCAGTAAACTATTTTAACCCCGCTGTTAGCCCTTCCTTGAATGATGAATTTGGCAGGATCTGAGCAAATGCGATGATGAAGGCTGTACTTTCTGATGTGGTGTCATGAACGGGGAAACAATTTTTGAGTACATTGCTCATCTTAAATCCCTCATCGAGCTTGAAAGGGAGGAGCAGAAAAGAAAAGCTCTCTGGGAGATCAGGTCATTTTCAGGTGAGGAGAGAGAAAGGTTTGGAAAGACAGTTCTCAGTCTCTCAGGGAAAATTCTGCATAGGGAGCCCAAAAGGGTTGTTCTGAGATTTGGAAGAAGAAAAGAAATCAGGACGGACGTCTCAATGGGAGATGTTGTCATTGCAAGCAATGGTGAACCGTTAACAATGGGATTTGAAGGTGTTGTCGTGGGAAAAGGTCAGAGATACATTGATGTTGAGTTTCTGAGACTTCCTGCCCTGAATCTAAAGGATGTCAGGATAGATCTGTTTTATGATGACACCTCATTCAGAAGGATGATGGAGAATCTGGACAATCTTGGCAGAAATGGGATGAGAGGGCTAAACCTGATGTTCGGCCATGAGGAAGTTTGC
>JALUWC010000522.1 GCA_027019885.1 Geoglobus sp. | reverse complement strand
TATCGTGCTTGGACTGACACTTGGCAGGTGGGGTGTTTATGCAGCAGCCGCTCATCTGCTGAATCATTCCCTCATGAAAGCAACTCTCTTCATGGTGGCGGGGGGGTTCATTTACAGACTTGGAGTCAGGAATATAGATGAACTCGAAGGACTTGGAAAAGCCATGCCCCTGTCATCCGCAGCATTTACAATGGCTGCTGTCTCCATGATAGGAATTCCGCCTTCGGCAGGATTTGTGACAAAGCTGTTCATACTATTCGCCTCTCTTGACACAGAAAAATTTGTTTTCATTGCGGTCATGATAGCAAGCTCATTGCTTAGCCTTGTTTACTTCGGCAGGGTTATTGAAACACTCTACATGAAAGGAAACAGAGAAAGAATGGACGAACTTCCAGCCTCAATGCTCTATCCAGCTCTGATAATGGGATTTCTGAGTATTCTGGCGGGAGTTCTCTGGTTCTTCAACATTGATGTTTTGCAGCAGATAGTGATTGCTTTAGAGGTGAGATGATGGATCCAGCCATTGCACTTCTCATACCATTTACCGGATCAATCCTCATACTTGCCTTTGGAAAGTACCCAAATCTCAGAGACAGCATTTCAGTTGTTGCAGCCATCACAAGCTTTCTTGCCATACTGAACATTTCAACCAATGGTGTGAATTCGGAAAGCATTCTTTTCAATATTGCCCCCGGAATCGACTTCGGATTCAAGGCAGACCCTCTCGGACTTGTTTTTGCCCTGACATCCTCATCCCTCTGGATTCTTGTCTCAATTTACTCCATAGGATACATGAGATCGCTTAACGAGCACGCCCAGACAAGGTTCTACTTCTGCTTTGGAATGTCCATGCTATCCGCATTTGGAATTGCCCTTGCAAAAAATCTGATAACATTCTATGTCTTCTATGAGCTTCTCACGATCTTCACGTATCCATTAGTCGCCCATGAAGAGAGTGAGGCGGCGAGATCGGCGGGAAGAAGGTATCTTGCATATCTTATACCATCAGGAGCTTCTTTGCTTGCTGCAACTCTCCTAACCTACTGGCTTACTGGAACAACTGATTTCAAACCCGGAGGTTTCATTTTCGGAGATCCCGAGGTTATCAGGCTCATCTTCATACTCTTTCTTCTTGGCTCGGCAAAATCGGCATTTATTCCCCTTCATTCATGGCTCCCCTCAGCGATGGTTGCCCCGGCTCCTGTTTCTGCTTTGCTTCATGCTGTTGCGGTTGTGAAAGCTGGAGTTTTTGTGATTATAAGAATCGTGTACTACGTCTATGGGATAGATCTGATGAGAGAGCTTGATCTCAACATCATGCTTGGAATCGTTGCAGCCTTTACAGTGATAATGGCCAACATTCTTGCGATAGGTGAGAGCAATCTGAAGAGAAGACTCGCCTACTCTACAATGAATCAGCTTTCCTTCATAATTCTGGCAGTATCTCTCCTTCATCCCTACGGATTTCTTGCATCTGTAATGCACATACCCTTCCACGGATACATGAAGATAACCCTCTTTCTATGTGCGGGGGCCATTACAGCAATAGCCGGAAAGCATGATGTTTTCCAGTTTGATGGTCTTGGTAAAAGCCTCAGATTTACCTTTGGTGCTTTTACAATTGGTGCAATTGGAATGGCAGGTTTACCACCTGTTGCGGGATTTATAAGCAAGTGGCTTGTTGTGCTCACGGGAAATGTCTGGGCTATTGCTGTGGTACTCATAGCCTCAGTCCTGGATGTGGTGTATCTGTTCCCCATTGTCAGAAACGGATTTTTTAAAGAAAGTGAGGAAAATTACAATGAATTTGGAGGATACTTGAATGCTTACATGATTATACCGCTGATCATAACAGCTCTCTTGTCTATTGTTCTGTTCATAATGCCCGGATTGATGCACATATCGGATCTGGCAACAATGGCTTTGAAGGAGGTGTGGGGGAATGGACTTTCCTGATGACAGAGTGCTGAAGTGCATAATTGCTCTCGCATTCTTGCTGGTTGTGCTGGATACGGGCACGTATCTTCTCCACATGTCCCGCGAGCTGCCGGTATTTTCAGCCCTCTTTGGTTTTGCAGTTGCAGCATTGCTCATTCATTTCTCAAAACTGGTTGAGAAGGCTGTGAAAAGGGACGAAGACTACTATGAAAAGTTAAGGAAAGGGAGGTAAGATGTGGGTTCATCCTGGCTTGATAGCAATAACGGGAGCATTAATCCTGCTGATATCCAGAGACAGAGTGGAGAAAATTCTGTTCATATTGATTCCCACCACATCCATCCTGATACTCATCTTAACTTCAGCAGGATACTTTGGCAGCGTGCCTTTTGAAGATCTGAGCGTTAAATTCCTGTTTTTCAGGGTAATTCTTGCCAGAGTTGACAGGCTTGCAATGTTATTTGCCTACGTATTCTCAATAGCAGCACTGGCGATGAACATCTATGCCCTGGACTCCAGAAAATACGAGAAGGTTGCCGCAATGATTTATTTTGGAAGTGCGCTTGGAGTCGTCTTTGCCGGAGACCTGTTCACTTTCTATGTTTTCTGGGAGCTTATGGCCATCGGTTCTCTTTTTGTGATCTGGTCAAACGAGACTCAGAAATCACTTGAAGCTGGATTCAGATATGCTCTGTGGCATCTGGCTGGCGGAGCTTTTCTCATAGCAGGGATAGGGTTATACATAATCAAAACTGGCTCCTTGGAGTTCAGTCTTTTTCAGAACGATGGCGTTCCTTACTACCTGATTCTGCTTGGAGTGCTGATAAACGCAGCAGTCCCACCGCTTCATGCCTGGCTTCCAGATGCATATCCTGAGGCGAGTGTAACAGGAGCGGTGTATCTTGCTGCCTTCACAACAAAGAGTGCTGTTTATGTGCTTGCAAGGGGATTTGCAGGAGAAGAGATTTTGATGTACCTCGGGGCGTTCATGGCGTTTTACGGAATGATGTATGCAATCATCGAGAGCGATATCAGGAGGATTCTGGCCTATTCCATTGTCTCTCAAGTGGGCTATATGGTGGCTGGAATTGGTATTGGTACGGCAATTGCGATAAACGGAGCGGTATCTCATGCTTTTACCCACATTCTCTACAAGTCGCTTCTCTTTATGGCAACAGGTGCAGTAATATACACAACCGGAAAAAGCAGACTTGGAGAGCTTGGAGGCCTGTACAGATACATACCGGTGACGTTCTACCTTTACATGATTGGAGCGCTCTCCATTTCAGCAGTACCACTCTTCAGTGGTTTTGTGAGTAAAACCATGACCGTGTACGCATCCCACGAGCACACCTTAGTTTGGCTGCTGCTGGAGGCATCATCTGTTGGCACATTTCTGTATGTTGGGCTCAAACTTCCGTGGAATGTTTGGTTTGCGAGAGACCCAGTAATTGAGGCATGTGAGCCGCCAAAGAACATGCTGGCTGCCATGGGATTTCTTGCTGCAGTGAATGTTTTTGTAGGTGCTTATCCAGGGTACAAACTGCTGTACTCCCTTCTGCCTTACAGTGCTGAATTCCACCCATATGAAACCGGCAGAGTTGTATCAGCTATACAGATGCCACTTTTTGCATTCCTTGCATTCTGGATTTTCAGGGATAAACTCAGAGGGGATGTGAAAATTTCACTTGATACAGACTGGTTCCTGAGAGTAGCAGGAAACTACATGCTTGATGGAATACAGAAATTCTCCGATTTCTCGAAGAGATTAGACAGGAATTTGCTCTATACTGCTGAAAAGCTCAAAACTGTTGGCAGGTTTAAAATTAAGGAAATGAGTGCAGGATATGGGTTGATCATCTCAATTGCAATCTTCGCTCTGTACCTCCTGCTGTTCCTGATTTAGGGTATTTTTATTTATTATTCATTATATATTTTTTATTTAGTTTTTTATCAGGCGAAAAATTTTTAACGATTGTATCTTTTTAACATACGAGTGAGGCATGAAAACCTCGACCACTGAGAAACTTGACCCGGAAGTCTACGTGAGATTTTACGAGAACGCAGAGGACATGCTATTTTTGCTTGACCCCTCTGGAAGGTTCATCAACATCAACCCAAAATTTGCTCAGATGCTTGGATACGGTCATGAAGAGCTCGTAGGGAGAAGTTCGAAGCACATAATACATCCTGAAGACTTTGATTCTCTTAAAAACTTTTTCAAATCGGTTTTGAGTGGCAACAGAGAAAAAGGAGAGTTCAGGTTTATTAACAGAGAAGGAAATGTTGTCTGGATTGAGATATCAGAATGGCCTGTTTATGATGACGGTAAACTGGTAAGGATTGAGGGGATCGCAAGGAATGTCACAGAAAGAAAAAAACTCGAAGAAAGTCTTAAAAAGAGAAATGAGATTCTCGAACTCCTCTTCAAGATACTGAGGCATGATATCGCCAACAACATGACCTCAGCTTTAAACTATCTCGAACTGTATGTTGAGATTGAGGATAAAAGTTTCCTGAGTGGTATAAAGAGAAGCTTGGAAAGGACAGTATCCCTTATAAAAGAGGTCGAAGAGGTTGAAAAGTCGATACATGCAGATATGAAAGAGAAATACGGTCTAAAAACAATCGTTAAAAAGATAGCATCAAATTATCCTGTCAAGGTTAAATTCAAGGGAGATTGCAGCATTGTAGCTGATGAGGCGATATACACGGTATTTGATAATCTGATAAGAAACGCTGTCACCCATGGAAAGGCAAGCAAAATAGAGGTGGAGGTCGAGGAAAAAGATGATTGCTATCTGATAATGTTCACTGACAATGGAACAGGAATAAGCGAGGATATTGCAGACAGGATATTTGACGAAGGGTTTTCGAGTGGTGGCGGTAAGGGACTGGGACTGTACATAGTCAGAAGGGTGATAGAGAGGTACGGTGGAGAGATAAAGCTCGATAGAACGAAAAAAGATGGTGCAAGGTTCCTGATAAAGCTCAGGAAGTAAAGCAATCGCTGAAAGAAGTGACAAAAAACAACCGGAAACTGCAGGAAGGAGTCACCACAGTCTAACTGATATGCTCGATCCATTCCTTTTCAAGCTGTTTGAGGTTTTTTCCCGTAACGTCCTGCAATGCTGAATCTAAAATTTTCCTGATTTCAGTCCCTGAAAAACCTCGCTCAGGCTACCTTTATAATTGCTTACCAGGAACTTCACAAAGCTTCCTGCCTCAGCGTAGGCGAGATCTGGATTGTCATACCATTTTTTGTCGAGCTTTTCAAGTAGAATCAGTTTTCCCGATTTGTGTGCATCTCTAACCAGATATTCTTTGTTTTGCATTGCTGTGTAAACGGCAACACCTTCATTAAACCAAAGTGGTATTTCATTTTTTGCGAGACTGAATTCAACATAATGGGTAAATTCATGGGTTAGGATCTGACAGACCTGATCGGGTGTGTGGGTGTTTTTACCAATACCCCAAGAAGATTGAGACTGCAATTTTATGCCTTCGGAATTTCCAAAACCAACAACCTCTGTTGGAGAAAGTGAATCTACCTTGTTAGCCCTTTCATTTAATTGTAAACAGCCCAAAATCAAGACGGTCAGAATTATAACTGTTCCCAGTTTTTGGTCATGATATTTATGAAATTTTTTTAGATTTAACTTTTTTCATTTGATATATTTATCAGATAATGGTTATTTGGCAGGATTCACTCACAGGCTCGTTGAAAATCTGATGAAAAAGATGATGAAAGATTGTAAGCGGACCCGCCGGGATTTGAACCCGGGATCTACGGCTTAGAAGGCCGTCGCTCTATCCATGCTGAGCCACGAGTCCACCCCGTAGAGCCTTCAATCGGGGAGATCAGCACCACATGAGGCTCTATCTGTCTTTTGATGTCATCTATCAGTTTATTCAGGAAATGGGAGACATTGCTTACGTTTTGTTTGAGCCATTCATGATTTTCTGATGTCCACCAAATTGTCATACGAATTTTAGTTCGCTTTGGTTGAGCTTTTTTCGGCGATTGCGGTTTTCTGCTTCCTTTTTCACCTGAACGTTCACTGACGTCTATGGATGTTATTCCCTCCCCTGTTTCCCCATGTTTGGGAGTTTGTTTATAAGGATTATCCATAGATGGACGTTCACACTGGAATATTTAAAGGGATG
>JALUWC010000521.1 GCA_027019885.1 Geoglobus sp. | reverse complement strand
AACTCTGTCCAGAATGTAGCCCAGTATCCTTTCGTCGTACATCAGAATTGCCTCGACCTTCTTCTCCGCATCACCTTCATGTCCCACCTCATCAATCCCCTCTGTATGCAGGAGAACGAAATCCTTCCTTTTGAGTTCTCTTAAAACAGCTCTCGCCAAGCCTTTATAGTTTGTATCAATGTATGCTGTCATTCCCTCAACCTCGACAACCTCCATGCCAAGCCCCTTTCCTATCCCTCTTAACAGATCAACCTCGCTTATCATGCTCCCTTTCATGCCGTATTTACTCCTGAAATTCGGAAATTCAGGCCTCTTTCCCCCACTCCACGGCCATATCATGTTTGCTTTCGAGCCAATATCGTTCAAAACCTCTTTACTCCACTCCATCAGCTCGAGCAGCATCATGCCAAGATCGTTTCTCTCAGGCAGATATTTTTCAAATTTTTCTCCCATTATGTCGTGGGGAGCAAAGGTGGTGGGTATCTCATTAAAATCCCTGCTGAACGCCAAAATACCTCTGAAAGAAACACCATGGTAAAAGTGAACAAATTCGTATGGCTTCTCTTTTTCAAGAATTCTGAAAGCTTCTCTTGCCTCCAAATCTCCAATTCTGTTTCCACTGTAATCCACCATAACTCCGTTATCAACAAAGACAAGATTGCACCGGAAGAATACTCTTCCTTCAATACCCATCGATAAGGCCTCAATTGGCCCTCTTCCGGTGTAATATTTTTTCGGATCAACCCCCAGAATTGTGAGGTTGGCTATGTCACTTCCGGGTTCAAATCCCTCAGGAATTGTTTTTGCTATCCCGCAAATCCCCTCCTTGGCAATGTAGTTCATGTTTTCCGGACTGGCGTATTCAAGTGGGGTTTTGTTGCCAAGCTCCTCACACTTCCAGTCTGCAAGGCCGTCTGGGATAAGAACGAGGTATTTCATGAATTACCTCCCGAGTATCATAGATCTGAAGGAATCTGCAGATCTTGCAGCACTGTTGGCTATTTCTCCGAGTTTTACAACAATTTCGTTCAGAAGAATGAGTTCAAGAAAGTTATCCTGCTTGGAATTGAATATCCTCCTGTGGATTTCAATCTGAATCTTGTCACACTGGTGTTCAAGCTCCTCAACCACAGGGACATGTCCAATCGCATCTTTTATTTCTTTTTTTGAGAAGGAGGTAGCGATAAGCTTTTTCATGTGATCAACAAGCCTTTCATACTCTCTCACGGTCTCCTCAATTTTCCTTAAAAGGTTGAGCATAAGCTCTCTTATCTCTCCATCCACAGAGAACTCCCTGTATGCGATCATATGAGCCACATGCTCGGTATTGTCTATTATACTGTCCTGAACCTTTAGAAACTGAAGCAGATCCTGCCTGTCAACAGGCATTAGTAGGGACTTTGTCACATTTCCCCGTATCTCATGCTTTATCTTGTCTGCCTGATACTCCATTGAGTCAATTTCTTTTTCCAAGCTCTTCACTTTTTCAAAATCACCATCAACGGATGCCTGAAACTGCTCTATGAGCTTCTCAACTGCATTTCCGCATAGTTCAGCGTGCCTGTGAAGATCCTCAAATGGAGAGTATCCAAAGACATCTGTTACGCTTCTCACAAATTTCATGCGAACACCACCATCATGGTATAGACAGCCATTGTTATACCCGCTGCCACAGGTACTGTTAGTAGCCAGGAGGCTATAATTCTTTTCAGTATTGTAAGGTCAACACTTGCAAGCCCACCTGCAAGCCCAACACCTATGACACTCCCCACCAGTGTATGGGTTGTTGATATTGGCATCCCTACTGATGATGCAAACAGAACAGTTGTGGCTGTTGCAAATTCGGCTGAAAAACCTCTTGAGGGTGTGAGCTCAGTTATTCTATTTCCAACAGTCTCTATAACTCTCCATCCCCATGTTGCGATACCGACAGCAATCCCGATCCCGCCTATCAACAGCACCCATGTTGGCGCCTCATTCCCCAGAAATCTGAGTGCAGCAGTCATCGGGCCTGTTGCATTTGCAACATCATTGCTTCCATGGGCGAATGCCATGTAGGATGCTGTCAGAATCTGGAGATACCTGAAAACTCTCTCAACCCTGTTGACATTGTATCTATCTATTATGGTGATCTTGATAATTGTAAACAGAAGGAATGCGAGAATCGCACCGACAATTGGTGAAAGAATCCAGCTCATCACGATTCTGTAGAGAACATCCCATTTTATGTCTCCTATGGTGAGGTAATTCTGACTGACAGATGCTATTCCGAATCCAACCATTGCCCCGACAATGGAGTGAGTTGTTGAGACTGGAAGATGATAGTAGGTGGCAATTGTAATCCAGATGCTTGCAGAAAGAATTGCAGCTAAAGCTCCAAGAGCGACAATGTGGGGGGCAAGGCTGTCTATGGGCACAATACCCTTTGCGATTGTATGGGTAACCTTCTTGCCGTAAAGGACAGCACCTGTAAACTCTAAAATGGAAGCAATAATGATTATCTGCTTCAATGTCAGAGCTCCACTGCCGTATGATGTCGCCATTGAGTTTGCTGCATCATTTGCCCCTATGTTCCAGGCCATGTAAAATCCAATTGCTATTGTTAAAACCGCCACTATCACAATCATTGGCTCACCCTTCTTTCAGATTCGAGAACAATTCTCACCTCCTCAGGAATCGGCTTTTTCTCGTTGCTCTTCAGGTCAACCCATACCTGGATCGATCTGGCTTTGATCACCTCACGTCCGTTTTTCTTGTCTCTTATGGAATACAGAAACTCCCAGCTTGTATTTCCTATCTCTCCAACCTGTATCTCAACCTCAGCCACATCTCCGAGAAACATTGGAGCGAGAAAATCCATTTCTAACCTTCTGAGCACGAATGTGGGTTCAATTTTCCCGAATTTTTCCATGAAAAACTTTACCCTTGCGGTCTCAAGAAATCTGCCATAGACAACATTGTTGACATGGCCGAAAGCATCAAGATCTCCAAACCATATCTCAACATCGAACCTCATGGATCAACACCTCGGAAATCATCCCTGAGACTGAAATAACACTAACTTGGGTTTCGATGGTGTCAGTTGCTTTAACCAGAGATATGCCTGACGAGTAAAGCCTGTTTAATGCGTGTCCTGCAAAAACACCATGTATGCATGTCGCATCTATTTTCTTGGCCTTGTCAGAAAGCTGCCTTGCTGCCGTCACGACTGTTCCACCTGTTGAAATTATGTCATCCACAACGACAATCTCTTTACCATGAACATCCAGATTTTTTGGGAGGATTTCAACATTTTCAGCATCTATTCTCCTCTTTTCCAGATAATCAAATTCGCATCCCGCAATTTCTGCCGCTCTTCTCACCCTCTTAAGGGAACCCCTGTCAGGAGAGAGCATCACAACATCCTTGCCTTTATAGTGCTGGCCAATAATATCCATTGCGTCCAGCTCGATCAGCTTTCTGAAATGTTCTCTTGCCTTCATGCTGTGGATATTGACAGTGAAAATCTTTTCAGCATAGCTTTCAATCAATCTTGCAATTGCCCGTATGCTGACAGCCTCTCCATTAAGAAACGCCCTGTCCTGTCTTGCATACCCCATGTATGGAATAATCGCAAAAATCTCGCTTCCTTCGAGAGCATCGAATATGAGCAGCATATACACGAGATCTTCATTTGATCTCAGACTGTTTACCACAGCATAGCGGTCATCTTCGTTTTTTTCCACCCTTACGTAAAGTTCCCCATCCGGAAATCTTCTGTACATTGTTTCGGCAATTTTAAAGCCGGTTTTTTCAGCGATTCTCTTGGTGAGAAGAGGTGATGACGGCCCTGCAATGAGTTTCATGTTCTGAAATGATACAGGGGTATTATCTTTTTTTCTATATTTTTCCCTCTCTCATTATCCTGACATCAAGAAGTCCCAAGTGAAAGGCTGTGGATACAAGAACTCCCTCCAGACCAATCTCTTTTGCCATGATAAGATCTTCCACACTTCTCATTCCCCCTCCTGTCAGAACCGGATGATCTGAAACTTTCACAGCCTTTTCCACAAGTGAGAAATCAAAATTCAGGCTTCCAACACTGTGTATCGGGAGAACTATAATTCCTGAAATCCTGTATGAGTTGAGGAACTCAATCACCTCCTCCACACTTTCAAACTCTCCACTTCTGTCGAGAAGTCTCTCCTTAACATCTATGCTGACGATCCACTTTCCATCTTCCAAGTTCCTCAGATCAAATGTTTCTGTCCCCAGGACAGGTGTGAATGGATAAGCCATTTCACCGATTCTTTCAAAGCCCAGATCTGCTATTACTCTCTCAGCTTTCTCCGAAATTCTCAGGATTTCCTGAAGATTGTCACCCCTCTGTTCAATTCTGTCAAGATCGGCAATGTAAACATTCCTTGGCTTGAGAATCCTTACAATTTCAGATGGATCGGAGGTGTTGACTATTCTGCTTGTCTCTGAAATCTTCCTGTATTCCTCTCTCTTTCCCATTTTGCCTGCAACGACCTCTCCATTTCTGATATCCATCACAAAGTACACATCCATGAGGATAATTTTCAATATCTATATATACAGCTTTACCTGGCTTGATGTGATGAAGGTGCTGGTTTCACCCATGAGTATTGAAGAAGCGCTGGAATCTGTCAGGGGTGGAGCTGACATAATTGATGTTAAGAATCCTGCTGAGGGCTCTCTCGGAGCTAATTTCCCCTGGGTTATAAAAAGCGTGAAGAAGATTGTTGATGAGCACAACAAGCTTTTGAGTGCAACCGTTGGGGATCTTGACTTCAAGCCCGGAACGGCAAGTCTTGCAGCTCTCGGAGCTGCCGTTTCAGGAGCTGACTACATCAAGGTGGGACTGTTTGGCATAAAGAACGAGAATCAGGTATTTGAGATGATGAGCAGTGTTGTGAGGGCAGTCAAAGACTACAATCCATCTGCAATGGTTGTTGCTGCGGGATATGCAGACCACAGCAGGATCGGTGCAGTCTCGCCCCTCTCAATTGCCGAATCAGCATACGAGGCTGGATGTGATGGTATAATGGTTGACACAGCAATAAAGGATGGGAGAAACCTTTTTGAGTTCATGGACAGCAGAATACTTGAGGAGTTTGTGGACTCAGCTCATGAAAGGGGAATGTTTTGTGCTCTTGCCGGATCGCTTTCATGGGAGCACATCCCTCTTCTAAAGGACATAAATCCTGACATAATTGGTGTTAGAACAATGGTCTGTGAGAATGGCAGAAATTCCATGATCAAACAGGATCTTGTTGCTAAGCTAATGGCCTCTGTAAGGTAGCTGAGCACATTCTCCTCAAAAGCTCCTCTCCCTCTCTTGTTCCCTTCGCAAACAGGATATCTCCAGCAACCATCTTCGTTGTTGCCCTTGGCTTTGTTATCCATCTGTTTCCTCTTTTAATCGCAACAACATGCATTCCCGTGTTTGACTCCACCCTTGCCTCTCCAAGCGTTTTGCCGTCAAGCTCACAGCCCTCTGCAACCTCTATCACGCTCAGAATCTCATCGCTCTCCATCATTGCCGATCTGAAAACCGGGTGTATCTCCTGCTTTTTCACGACTATCCCGCCAATTTCCTTGGCTGCATCGGCTATTATCTCTGAGGAGTAGGCTATATCTATGAGAGACATCAGCACCTTAAGATCGCTGTCATTTTCCGCCCTTTTTACAGCATGAAGCACCCAGTTGACAAGTTCAAGCTTGAGCTGGTCTATCTTCTCCTCAAGATAGTAGACCTCATTGGCTATTTCCTCATTGTAGTAAAGCAGGGAAGAGTATCCGAGATCAACGGAAAGTTCGGAGAGATCCTTCATCTCAATTAGAATGTCCACAGATTTTTCAAGCTCCCTCTCCTCAATCTCGGTTTCCTCATACTCTTCAACCTTCCCGGATACAATTTTCATGAACTCGCTCACACCGGATATGTCTCCTCTCGCAATCAGTATGTCGTTCTTCATTATCCTTGTCTCTTTGTCGGGATCGAATATCCAGTCGAAGCCTCTCTTTATCGCTATAACCCTCATACCTGTTCTGCTGTGCAGTCTTGTCTCTCCAAGAGTTCTGCCAGCAACACTGGATTCTTCAGAAACCTTCGCTC
>JALUWC010000520.1 GCA_027019885.1 Geoglobus sp. | reverse complement strand
TAAAAGTCTGTCTCCATATTTAGGGCCAGAAAACGTTTTAGCAGAGTATAGAGGTATCCGGAAATCGTTTGAGAACAACAGAACCTTCGTCGAAGCTTCAGACCTGTTCATACGAGAAATGAAACTACTTAGAGAAAATCTTACCAAGCTTGAGAGAATAGCACATATCGTTTATGAAAAATTATCGAATTATGGAGAATCGTTTGTTAAACCTACATCAATTTTGCTTGGATTTATTTTTGGTATCCCTGCCATAATTAGCCTTAAGGCAAATCCTGCAGACCTTAAGGAATTTTATTCTATTTATGCATCACATCTGGAAAAAACATCAAGGATATTCTTCCAGCTATCAGTAAAGAATGGGTATGGTATTTGGGAAGTGCCAATGAGAATAATCTCCATCCTGCTTTTTGGTAATATATTCATAGCATTCAGAAGAAGACTTGAAAGGAAATGACCATATTTCTTTTTTGCTAAACCTTAATCTTCATCAACCTCGCCACAAACTCCCTCTGCTCCTCAGCGAGCTTCGGAAGAAGTATCTCAATCCCCACAACCTCTCCGTTCTCATCCAGATCCACAATGACATTGTCAGCTAACGGCTCAGTCTCCGCTACCTTTCCTTTCTTGAACCTTATGAACATGGCATTAACCTCAGGATCAAACTCCAACGAAACCATACCTTATCAGCCTCTCCCTATCTACCTTTAAAGTTGTAACCACAACTATTTCATTATTTCGTTCCTCATAAATAACAACAACATATTCTTCTCTAAACTGCTTGAAAGCTGCTTTTCTACCGAACTTCACATCAATGACCTCTGACGGCTCTTGAACTACAAGCTTAATCTGTTCCAGAGTAATCCCTCTCTCCTCAGCCCTCCTTAGTGAATGTTCGGAAAACCTGATCATTCCATGACCACTCCAAAATTTAGAAAGTCATCCGCTCTGCAAACTCTTTGATAGCTTTTTTAACCTTTTCTGATGGCAACAAATACAACAATACCTCCCAAAATTCCATAGCCAGATCTTCCCCAAACTCAAGCTGGATCTGCTCAAGGTTCAGCCTGTAAAGCCCTCCTCGCTTGTCTATGTTGTTTCTGAGGGCAATTTTCCTTGCATCTATACTTATGCCATGGTCTCCCTTCCTGCCAGTCCTCATAATAGCTCTAAACCTGTAGTCCTTCAGATCCTGCTCGTACATTCACACCACCTCGGTAACTTTCAGCTTGAAAAGTAGAGAAATAACAGTTTGGTGCAATCTGAAAGTAAAAAAATCTTTATATTTTGCAAAAAATGAGAATCAGACAGGAAACAGCTTCTGTTTAATGTAATCAACCAGAGCACTGAGAGATTCATTGAGCCAGTAACTAACAGTGTTCAGAATGAAATCCAGAATCTGATTGAAATCCAATCCCGGCATGTAAGTTTTTCCCTGAATTAGTGGATAACCAAAGAAAAATAACAAAGTTGCAACCTTAACAGGCTTGCTCCCTGTAAGCCATGATATGATTCCGAGAGCCAGCAGAATGAGCAGAGGAGAAGCATTCAGAAAGTCAATCATGCTTCCATCTCCAGACTTGCTCTTTCAAGGTATCTAACCAGCTCCTTGTATGCAAGTCTGAGACTATCCTTGTTTCCCTTAACCCCACAGCTTCTCAGTATAGCCTCGAATTTTCGCTGAGAAACAGCATCTGTAAAGAGATCTGCAAGAATGAAGGCATTAGCCTCACTTTTGTTAGCCACACCCTCCCACACCCTATATACTATATTGCCAAATTCTGTAAAGTTCCCGTGCATGTCCTTGATGCCGAGGGCAACAAGGAGATCCTCATCCTGCCAGTCTTCCTCGCTAAGTTCCTCAGCTATCTTTTCGGCTTTCTCCTTCTGCTTAAGCAGGCTCATCTTTTCCTTAACCCTCTTTGCCTTCCTCTTCATCTCCCTGTAGGTGCTGTAAATGTCGTCAGGAATCCTTACCGTCTCAATTTCACCGATTTTCTTGTAATCCTTCCTCAGGAAAAGCCAGCCTCTCTGCTTTGCCCATATCTCACCCCTGCCTCTCTTGGTCATCTGGATGAAGATGTGAGCTGCATCTCTCAGCTTTGGAGGGATCATCTCCCATGTTGCGGCAGTTACAATAAGCACTGCCACCTCTTCCCTGACAACCTCAAAGTCCTCTATGAAATCAACGAGCAGATCCCTCTCACCACGCTTGCTGAATCCGTAGCTTGAAGTGTGAAGGGCAAAGTCATCCCACAGAATAACCTTCACCCTACCATCCGAATGCCTGACCAAGTCGTTGCGATAAGGCAGGTTGCTGAAGTCATTGATTGTGAAGATGGTATGTTTCAGAACAGAGTTCCAGCCCTTCAAAACCTCATAAGCTATGTTCATCCCGGCGACGGTCTTGCCGAGCCCTTTATCTCCAAGAATGCCGATGAACAGGAACCCATCGTTCTCTATTGCGCTGTTGATTGCATGCATGAGCCTGTTATTCAAAGTCCACCACCTCTCCCTCAAAAAGCCCATTCAGATCCTCCTTGTCTGCAAGATCACTGGCAGCCATCCAGAGCTTCTGCTTAACCCCCTCATGCTGGAGAGTTTTAAGCACCCTCATTTTGTGGTATGGAGCAAGAAATTCAAACAGCTCATCCCTTGCTTCCTTTCCAAACTCCCTCTCAGCAATATCAAGAATGAAGATCAGACTGTCTCCATGAGGATCAAAAACAAGAGTGCCAAAGCCATGCTTGGCTGAAAGCCTGTAGGCTATGAACCTCCTGAGCTGTTCAATCTTGTCATTCTCCTTGAGCTTTATCCTGCTCAACCTGCTTCACCTCCCTGATCACACTCAGCAGCTCGCTTATGGTTTTCCTTGGCTGGGTGATCTTTTCTTTCACATAAGCCTTCAGCAGTCTGTTGTAATCCTCGGCAATCTGCTTTATCTGGGCGGTTTTGAGCATCTTGGTATAGCTGTCCTCGTTCATGATCTCGCTGCATTCAACAAGCTTGGTCTTGGATACCTCCAAGCTGAAATGATGCTTCAATGCCCTCAGATTGAAAACAACAGCAACAATCAGAGCGAGAAACATCGAATAAGCCAGATCTATTTTAAAGACATTCAGATAACCAGCTATAACACTGATAACCAGCATTGAAAGAAAAGCAATCAGGCTGTATCTCGCATTGAATTCAGCCTTGCTTTCATCCTTTACATCCTCTGTTTTTACTGCAAGAATTCCCTTTACATCCTTGCCATTCAGCTCAAAATCAATCAACTGCCTGAAGTCATCTTTAAAGCTCAGTTTTGTCAGTCTGTTATCGTAATCTCTTACAAGTTTGGCTTTTGGATGATACGGCAACTCATAAAGCTTTATTGGCTTGGAATAATCAACAACTGCAAGATACAGCTTCTCATAATCAGCCAGATACTTTGCAAAGATAAAACCGAGAACAAAAAAGACTGCAAAAGCCCAGTTATACATATCTTTTATTTTTGCTCTGTTTAATTCCAGAGCCGGGATCTGTTTGGTTATTGTAGCGTTGCCAGAGGGGATCTTAACCGATGCTGTTGTATAATCAACGCTCAGAATCGCTAAGATGAGAACAACACAGGCAACAAGAATTACCAGATTGTCAAGGAAGCTTATAAGGAGTCTGTCCCTCTTAAGCCAGTAACTAAAAGCAAAGCCAACCAGAAAGATTCCTAAAGCCCCTGCTGCTCTTTCCCATCCAAATTTGGCAAGCTCTGATTTCAGGATTGCAATGGGATAGTCTTCGAAATAGAACAGATCCTTTTTCTGTTTCAAAATTGCGAATCCCCACGGAGATCCGACGGTAACAACTTTAAGCCCGGCATACTCCTGAACTCCTGAGAAGTTCAGGCGATTATAACCCTTGTGTATGGTTGTTTTCTTCCAAACTCCCCCAAAAACATCAACCACAGTCACCGGCTCAGTTCTGTTGGCATAGATTACAATCCAGCCTTCGTCCAGATCGTAGTCCACAACATAAGCCCACTGATCTATCTCCCACTTACTCCCAGTTCCAGTTATGAACTTCCTCGTTTCATTACTCCAGTAAACAAGATCAGGCTGACTGCTGAACTTTCCAAGCTCCTGGGCTGTAGTATTCTGCTTAACAAATTTAGACATGTCAATGTAGTTTGCTGAGGCTACCGGAAGCAGTAATAAAATCAAAAAAAGAATGAACGCTCTCATGCTCATTTTATTCCAATAAGCTTCTTTGCTTTCTTCAGGTCTTCCTTAAAGCTGTTATATACATTTGCAACTTCTTTCATCTCTTTTCTCTCTTTCTTGCTCAGATTCTTTCTGTTCAAGGATGCTTTGGCTCTGTTTGCTGCAGTTGTAACGTATCTGATAGCCTGATCTATCGTGATCTTTCCCCTGTCAATCATTTTAGCCAGTTCCCTGACTGAACCTCTTGCATTCTTCGGAGTGTCTATTTTGATGATTTCAGCTATTTTCTTGTTTTTGGCTGGTCTGAAAAGCCCTTTATTTCCTTTCTTTCCTGCCATGTAACCACCATGCTAAAAAAAGAGAGATTAGAGTTTCAGTCATCATTTCAGTCCCTTCTCAGCAGTGCATAAGCCCCTACTGCACCGATTGCTATGACTCCAAGCTGACCCATTGTTCCAAGATTATTCCACCATTCGGAGAAGTTAAAGCCACTTCCAGTTGAAGCTCCACCGCCTGCTATTGGCTGAAGCTGTAAATATTCCTCCCATAACTGCCTTAATGCCGCCAGTTCGTCATAAATCTTTGCTGTGTCCGCTGTGGCTGATGTATAGCTTTTAAGCGTGGTGTTTGTCATGGGGTTTCCTGATATGTCTTTAAGGGCTACAACCTTAAACGTTGCTCCCTGTGGGATTTCATAAAGCCCGTTGTCGGTCAAAATATACCATTTGCCTATGTCTGCCGTGTATGTACTATTTGTTTGAAGCATTCCGCCCCATGTAGTGAAAAGCCACCCTGAAAAGGTCTTATTGCCTATTTGGATTGTTATAGTTTTATTTATGCCCGTTGTGTTGAAGCCCAAAAGTGCCAGCTCGGCGGCAGCATAACCCGCATAGCCTGAAGCGTTAAGGTCTGTGTTAAACTGGCTTGCCATAATGTATGGGTCATAATAGTCTGAAATGTTTATCGCTGTCAGGTTTACGCTGGCAGCTAAGTTATCCACATAAAGGTCTATTTCATTTATGATTTGGTTATAAGCTGTGTCAATTTGCTGAATCGCCGAATAGAATAACGTGGTATTGTAAACCTTAACGCCCGCATATTCTACCGTTTTAATCCTGTAATCCATTGAATAATATTTGACACGTCCGCCGCCTTTGTAGTCTTTCCACTTTATGTAGCCCCATAGGGTGTTTATAGACCAAGATTTGCCTGCAATCAACATATTCTGTGGATTTAGGTATATTTCAACTTCGATAACTCCGTCATTGCCTATATATGGGTTGCTCTCGTGCGGGATTCCTGACCATTCCTGATTTGTTGGGTCAAATATTAACTCAAACCAATCTAATGAGCCATAATCATCCCAGTTAAATCTGTCAGAAACTGCCCTTATCTCTGAAACTCCCGCATAGTTTTTATATTCATTAAGAGTCCTGTTTAATAGCGTATTAGTAGCGTCAAAATTATTCACCAGAGATTGAGTTACGTTATAATAATAGTCCATGACTGCCAATTTTGCCGCTGTTTTGGCTTCTGTTAGTGTTTTTCCAGCCTTTAAAGCTTCCAAAGCTCTGAATTTAGCCAATGCCCACGCATAGTTTTTGGTATATTCTCCAAAGTCCGCCCCAAGTCCATAAAGGTTCTGGTCTCTTGCGTAAACTTCCAAGAGCATTTGCTGAATGTTCCTATCGTTTGTCTGCTTTGATGAAGTCAAAAGCTGTTGGTATTCCTGTTCTAATTCCTGCACATAGGTTTGATCAACTGTCTGAGTGCCAAAATAATAACCAATAATCCCAATAGGTCCAAGAACTACAGGCATAAGGTAATCAATAAGTGTTAATGCTCCTGCTTGTCCCATGATTATCGCCAGCATCAACGTGGCCATTATTACTCTCCTTTTATTACTCACCGCCACCACCTCTGTTAAAAAATAAGTTTAAGGCTCAGTCCTGCTT
>JALUWC010000519.1 GCA_027019885.1 Geoglobus sp. | reverse complement strand
CTATTCCGATCTGGCAGAAGTTTATCAGGGTTATGTCATGCGGGAGCAGATCAAGCATTATCGAGTACTCCCTCAGACCCTCCATCCCGTAGAAGAAAATAAATGATGGATTTCCGAAAATGACGGTAATTCTATCTTTTTCACTGTTAATTGTTCTTCTGAGCTTTTCGACAACCAGCTTGCATGGAACGAGCTCACCGTCTTTATGAATGAAAATGTTAGCTGAGTTATACTCACATCCAATCCCGAACTGGTTTCGGATCAAATTGAACAGTCTTCTGTCCTTTTCGGTCAGAAAAATAAGAAGCGTGTCACAATCTCCGTAAAGCGGTTCAATGTAGTTCAGGGTTAGCATTATGGGAATCACAGGGTTATCTACCTTTATTATGGTTCTGTAGCTTTTAACGGAATGGAAGAAATCATGAAGTGTTGCTACTGACTTCTCTTCCATAACCTCTCTCAATAAACCATTGTAATAAACCTTGCTATATCCTTCGAACATTAACGCCGTTTATATCTTGGCATGCAGATCATCTCTCTTATCTCCATGTTGAAAAAGCTGTTCATGTGAGCTGGCCTCAGAATGACAGCAGTATCAGCCCCTCTTCCTGTTCCGCCTATTGCAACAACCTCATCAACGGGTATTGCACCGCTGTCGGCAGCCATTACTGCAATCTCCACACAAACCTTCAGTCCATGTCCGAAAAGGCTTCTCAAAGCTTCAGCTATAGCCTCAACCCTGCTAACTCCTCCAAGTCTTCTGCTTATGCTTCTCTCAACTCCGCTGAGCATGTGGCTCTGCCTGACAATCCTTACACCTTTCCGCCTCAGAAACTCCTCTGTCTCAGGATCCATGCTGTTTTTTCCCTCTTCGTAAAATCCGGTGTGGTATGTGACGCATACAAGCTTTAAATCTTCATTTCTGTTGGTTTCCAGAATTTTCTTAGCTGTGTATCCTGTTGACGATGCAAAAACGATGTGGTTGATACCTTTCCTTTCAGCCCTTTCAAGGGCGAGCCTGACTGTCTTTTCCGTATTTTCCTTTCCGGGTTTCTGGAAATAATAAATCTTTTCTTCCATCATACTCTCACCATAAATGTTATTGCAAGCACCATCAGAATTAATGTCAGGATTAAGGCTATAACAGCATACTTTGAGTTTCCGAATACAATGGGTATGGGGCCTATCAGGATAACCCCGCCACCTTTAACTTCAGATCTTCTTTCAGGCTCATGGATGGCTGCATACTTTCCACTCTCGGTGCCGGTTTCATAACTCATGTAATCTTCTTCTAACGGAAACCTCTCCCTCAGACCCTGTATCAGAAGGAAAAGTCCTGCTGCAATTAGAATAACGGCTATGTATTCTAACAAGCTCACCACCTTCTAACCATTGAAATTGCGAACAGCAGAAGTGCAATGAAAATGGCAATAACCATTATGCCTGAGCTGTTTCCAAAGGCTACGGGAATCGGCCCTATAAGAATTACACCACCGTAATTAAAGTTCTCTGCTGGAATTTTAGAAAGTGAATAGAGAACAAGTCCAAAGAAAATCAGAGTGATGCCTGAAAAAACCTTTAATGGATTCATAGTTCTAAGGCTTTATTATCTCATCTCCCTGCCATGTGAAGTTTGGACCGCTGAATACATGCATCACGAACTTGTATTCTTTGATTGCAGGCTTTTCATTCTCGAATCCATCTCCATGAGTTACATTCACTATCTCACCAACAAAGAAGATGTGGTCTCCTGTCTCGACTTCATTTACAACCCTGCATTCAAGATTTGCCTGACACTCCTTTATTGAGGGGGCTTTGACCCTCTCTGATGGAACGAATGTGACGCTCATTCTTTCTGCTTTATTCTCTCTTGCCCCGCTAATGGTTCCGGCTGTCCACACATCCTTTAGCAGTTCAATTGTTGGAACTGAAACAACGAAATCCCTCTGCTCCTGAATGAGCTTCCTTGTGTGTCTTTTCTTGCCTATCGCAACTCCAAGCAAAGGTGGGTTGAAGCTCAGTGGCACGACCCAGTCAGCAGTCATTGGGTTGGGTTTCTCAATGCTCCCACCTATTATGAGATACGTTCTGAGAGGATAGAGGTATCCGATCATATCAGAACACTTTCCTTTCTGCATTTATTAATTTCGCAGTATTCCTGAGATTTTTTTCGCAGTTCTGCACAAAATTTTTAAAACCACATATTCACTGGGTAGTGCATGAATGAAAGCGTGGTTACAATCAATGTTGGAAAGAAGGGGGTTAATGATAATCTCATCAGGGAAATAAACGCAATTCTGGAAAAAAAGGGGATTGTTAGGGTTAGAATGCTCAGAAATTTCAGATCGGGCTCTGATGTAGCTGACAGAAAGGAGCTTGCCAGAAAAATTGCCGAGAATGTTAACGGAAATCTGATAGATCTCAGAGGATTTGTTTTAACGTTCAAGAGGTGTTGATCATGCCAACAGTATTTGATATCCCGCCGAACATTCTTATTGAAAAGGTGGCTGAAAGGCTCAAGGAAATGGAGGAATTCAAACCACCTGAATGGGTGAGCTATGTCAAAACTGGTGTTCACAAAGAAAGGAGCCCCGAGCAGATAGACTGGTGGTACTACAGAGTTGCTGCTGTTTTCAGAAAAGTCTATACAGATGGGCCCGTTGGTATTGAAAGGCTCAGGACGGCCTATGGCGGCAGAAAGAATAGAGGATCGAAGCCAGAGAAGTTCATGAAAGGGAGTGGCTCAATAGTCAGAAAGGCACTTCAGCAGCTTGAAAAGGCTGAATTTGTTGAAAAAACCGATGAGGGCAGAGTTGTCTCAGCCAAAGGAAGATCATTCCTTGACAGGATTTCTGCGGAGATAAAGGGAGAGCTTGAGAAGGAGATTCCAGCGATTGCAAAATACTAAAATAGCTTTTCTGACAATTTAACAAAATGGTGGGGTGATAGCTATGGACGACTTAGAGGAGATAAGAAGGAGAAAGCTGATGGAGTTGCAGGCTCAGAGACAGAGAGAGCTTGAGGAACTTGCAAGGCAGGAGGAAATGGCGAGGAGAATAGAAGAGCAGAAGAGAGCAATTCTCAAAGCTATTCTTGAGCCTGAGGCGAGGGAGAGGCTGTCAAGAATAAAGCTCGCCCATCCTGATGTTGCTGAGGCTGTTGAAAATCAGCTCATAGCCCTGGCTCAATCAGGAAAGCTTAGATCGAAAATTACAGATGAAATGCTAAGAGAGATTTTGAAAAGGGCAATGCCGAAAAGAAGAGAAACGAAAATCATCAGAAAGTAAGGTGGTGGGAGATGGGTAAAAAAACGGTTGGTGTTAAGAAAAGACTGTCAAAATTTTACAAGATGAACAGAAGAGCCCCCGTCTGGGTGACCATAAAAACAAACAGAAAGGTTGTATACAGCCCCAAACGGAGACAGTGGAGGGCGAAGAAGCTCAAGGTGTGAGGTGGTGTCATGGCGAAGATAGAGGTGGAGAGGGTTTACACAATAGGCTTAAGGCAGAAAATGAAAAAATATCCAAGGTGGCTCAGAGCAAAGAAGGCAGTGAGATATGTCAGAAATTTTCTGAGCAGGCACATGAAGGCTGAACCTGAGAATATAAAAATCGATGCAAGCATAAATGAGAAGATCTGGGAAGGAGGCGGAAAGAAAGTTCCTGCCAGAATCAGAGTGAGGGCAGTGAAGTTTGATGACGGCATAGTCGAGGTTGAACTTGTGGAGTGAGATGCCCGAAACTCTGCTTATTCATGGTAACCCTCTGATTGGTCTTTATGTGAGGGTGAATGAGGATGTTGCATTTATTGGTGTGAGGGACGAAAAAGCAAAGAGAATTATTGAGAGTGAACTCGAAGTGAAAGTTACAAGAACAACAGTTGCGGGTTCAGAACTTGTTGGGGCCATGATGGCTCTAAACACTTCGGGGGCTGTTGTTGGAAGATATGTAAGAGAGAAAGAAATCGACAGAATAGAAAGAAAAATCGACGTTCTTGTTGCCGATCTGAACATCAACTGTATGGGCAATGTTATTGCGTTGAATGACAGGGGGGCTGTAATTCATCCTGACATAGATGAGAGCATTGCAGGCGAGATAAAGGACTTTCTTGGCATAGATGTTGCCAAGGGCACAATTGGTGGGGTAAAGACTGTTGGAATGTCATCTGTTGTTACAAATAATGGAGCTCTTGTCAATCCCAATGTGACTGAATGGGAGATTGAGAGAATCATCGAAACACTTGGTGTTGAGCCCGTCAAAGGGACTGTGAATTTTGGAAGTGAGATGGTTGGCACTGGAGTTGTTGCAAATTCAAAAGGCTATGTTGCAGGCAGAGACACAACAGGATTTGAGCTTGGTGTGATTGAGGAAGCTCTTGGCTTCATCTGAGGTGATGGGAATGAGGTATGAGGTTAGGGGAAAATTCAGAAATGGAATGGTGTGGATACACTTCAGAAAGGTTGTAAAAGCTCACAATGAGAGCTTTGCGAGAGAGAGGGTTTACTCGCTCATAGGCAGCAACCACAAGGTCAAGAGAAATCTTATTAAAATAGAGAGTGTAGAGTTGGTTGAATGACTGAGGTTGAGAGGGCAATTCAGGAGAGACTTGTTTTTCTTGAGGAACTCAGAAAGGAGGCAGAGGGAATACAGGCAAGAATTATTGAAATTCAGATGATGAGGGACGAGCTCAGCAGAACCATAGAGAGCCTTGAATTCTTCGAAAAAACAGAGGGAGATGTTGAAGCGTTGCTCAATCTGGGCGGAGGGGTTTTTGCCTACGTTGATGTCAAGAACAGCAGGAAGATGCTTGTGGATGTTGGAGCGGGAGTTGTTGTGGAAAAGGAGGTCAGGGATGCAATAGAAACTCTCTCCAAGAAAAAGCAGAATGTTGAGGAGACCGAGAAAAAACTCAGAGAACTTCTTGATCAGATAGCAGATCAGATGGAGAAGATCCAGAGGGAAATATCCGAGCTTGCAAAATCTGCAAAGCAGGAGTAACCATGTTTAAGGCAATAAAGGAGAAGCTGACATCTTTCAGAAAGAAAATTGACACTGAGGCTGAGGAAGAGATTGGGAGAGAGGAGAATTTAAAGGTTGAAAAGGCAGGGGCAAAAGAGAAGTTATCATCGCTGATTCTCAAGAGAGAGGTTATCATTGACGATTCAAAGCTCGATAAGATAATTCCTGAGCTTGAAATGGTTCTCCTTGAATCAGATGTGGCCTTTGATGTTGTTGACAGAATTTCAGAGAAGCTGAGGGAACGGCTGAAAGGGAGAAAGAAGAAAATAGGTGAAAGTCTTTCAGATGTCGTTTTCAGCGAACTCAGGGAAATTTTAAAAGAGATACTGAACAGTAATTATTTTGATTTTGATGTGTGGGCAGGAAATGCAGTCAGAGAAAAAAAACCGGTCACAATCCTTTTTGTTGGTGTCAACGGGACTGGCAAGACAACAACAATAGCCAAGGTTGCTAAGAGGCTTATGGACAACAATTTTACAGCTGTTCTTGCAGCAGGAGACACATTCAGAGCCGGAGCAATCGAGCAGCTTGAGGAGCACGCCAGAAGACTCGGAGTCAAGCTGATCAAACACAATCCCGGCTCAGATCCGGCAGCAGTCATATTTGATGCGATCAAGCATGCTGGAAGCAGGGGAATAGATTTTGTTCTTGCAGACACGGCAGGAAGAATGCACACGAAGAAAAATCTGATTGATCAGCTTGAGAAAATAAAAAGGGTCACGAAACCTGATCTGATAGTTTTTGTTGATGAGAGTATTGCAGGAAACGATGCAATAGAAAGAGCTATGCTGTTCAATGAAGCTGTTGGTATTGATGGCAGCATTCTCACAAAGCTCGACGCAGATCCGAAGGGGGGAACTGCAATATCAATAGCCTATGTTACAGGAAAGCCAATACTCTTTATGGGAACCGGACAGGAATATTCTGATCTGATCAAATTCGATGGAGAGTGGCTTATTGAGAGAATATTCGGGTGAGAGCATCTCACTCATGATGGAATGCGTTGCCATTATAAGTTATACTGTCAATATTAATTATGAAAGAAATCAATCTCTCACTTGCTCATTGTATACTCGAAATCATACCGAATGGGGCTTACATTTTCCAAGATGGCAGCTTCGTTTTTGTTAATGCCGAGGCTTGTAGAGTA
>JALUWC010000518.1 GCA_027019885.1 Geoglobus sp. | reverse complement strand
AGCAAGTGTTGCATCAACTCTCGGCAATGAGGTGATAGTCTTTGCAACAATGGACGGCCTGATGGCATTCAGGAAGGATGTTGTGGAGAACAAAGCATGGAAGACTGCTGGAAAGCTTGGAGAGGGCATGCTTGAAGCCAATGTACCTCTATTCATAGACACATTCAAACAGGCTAAGGAGGTAGGAAACCTTAAAATATATGCCTGCGGAATGGTGATGGACATGCTGAAGATGAAGATAGACGAGTTTGTGGACATATTCGATGATGTTGTGGGTGTTTCAGCATTCCTTGGAATGGTAGAGGATGCTCAGGTGCTCTTCATCTAAATTTTTGAGGTGATCGCAATGGAAGTAGAGTCAGACAGAGTGATAGATGCGAGGGGCAGCTACTGCCCGGGGCCTTTAATGGAGCTCATAAAGGCAATCAAGGAAGAGGATGTTGGCAAAGTTCTTGAAGTGTGGTCAAGTGATGAAAGCTCGGCAAAAGACATTCCTGAATGGGTTAAGAAGGCAGGGCATGAGCTGATAGGGATATTCAAGGAATCCGACTACTGGAGGATTGTGGTTAAGAAGACAAAGTAATTCTCTTATTTTTTGGTGATTCGAGATGAAAAAAATAGTGATACTCGGTGGTGGAGTGGGAGGCACACTCACAGCCAACTATCTCACCCCGAAAATCGGTGAGAAGATAAAGAATGGAGAGGTTGAGATCACTTTGGTATCCGAGAAACCATATCAGAGCTATCAGCCAGGATACCTTTATCTTATATTCAACAAAATGGGGGAAAATGAGCTGAAGAAGGATCTGAGAGGGCTACTTGATCCAAATGTCAGATTTGTGGTTGATAGGGCAGTCAGAATCGATACCGAAAATCAGAAAGTCATCTGTGAGAATGGGACAGTTAACTATGATTATCTTGTGATTGCAACTGGGTCAAGAATAACTCCTGGGGAAATTCCGGGATTGGTTGAGAGCGGACACTGGTTCTATGATCTGGAGGGAGCGAAAAAATTGAGATCTGCTCTCGCAAAGTTCAACGGGGGAAAGGTAGTTGTCAGTATGATGGGCATTCCTCACAAATGCCCTGTGGCACCGCTTGAGGTTACATTCATACTTCACGATTTTCTGAAAAGGAGAAACATAAGGGAAAAGAGCCAGATTGTGTACACCTACCCGATAAACAGGATCTTCACAATGAACCCTGTGGTTGAGATGCTTCAGCCAATGTTCGATGAGAGGGGGATCGAGTACAGGACGTTCTTCAATCCAGTTGAGATAAATCCAGAGGAGAAGAAGATCATTACGCTTGAGGGAGAGGAGGAGAGCTTTGATCTGCTCATAGCCATTCCGCCTCACAGAGGTGCAAAGGTCATAGAGGACTCAGGTCTTGGCGACAAGGGAGGATGGGTTCCGACTGATAAATACACTCTGAAAGTTGAGGGATATGACAACGTTTATGCCGTTGGAGATGCGACGAACCTTCCGGTAAGCAAGGCAGGAAGCGTAGCGCATTTTCAGGCAGAGGTTGTTGCGGAGAATCTCGCAGCAGAAATAGAGGGGATAGAGCCAACTGCAATGTTCAACGGAAAGGCGTTCTGCTTCATAGAAACAGGGTGGGAGGAGGCAACGTACATATGGTTCGATTACACCACACCTCCACAACCTGTTGTGCCCAGCAAGTTCGTGCACTTTGTCAAGATAGCATACAACAAGGCCTACTGGCTCACTGCAAGAGGTCTGCTCTGAGGTGGTCGAAATGAGTGAGAAAGCAGAAAAATTTATTGAAAAAATTGCTGAGAATGAAGAGATCCTCGAAAAGGTGATAGACAGAATTGTTATGCTTGAAAAAACCGGAGCCTTAAAAACTCTTGAGGACTTTGCGTCATTCATAAAGGTTGCTGAGGACACCCTGAGTGATGAGATAGTTAAAAAGAACGCCGAGCTGATCACCAATCTCAGCCTCGTTTCTGCGAAGTTCATGAATGATAAGTCCCTTGCACTTCTTGATGCGATGGGAGATGCAATTTGCAGATGCGAGAAGGAGCCAGAGCCGGTTGGCTTGGTGGGGTTGATGAGAGCTCTTTCAGACCCTGATGTGAAGCTTGCCATGGGATTTCTCGTAAATCTGGCGAAATCTCTTGGGAAAGCTCTCAGAGAGCGAGCGTAAACTTTATCTACTCTATTTTTCATTAAGATTGGATTGATGTACCCGTATCCGAAAGAAATACTGGCAGATATGTATGTCTCAAAGCTCGGTGGGTTCAGCTCTGAGCTTGAAGGGGATGAGTTGGGGATAAATGAGAAAGCTCTTGAGATAAACACCTCCCTGATAGGTGGAATCACGAAAGTGAGGTTAAAATTCTTTGACAGGAAGGATAAACCTTTCTTTCTCAGAAAGGAGTTCACAGTCGTCTCCCTCTCAACATTCGACTCTGCCGCGAAGTTTTCAAGGCATGGAGAAGTTGTCATGGGAGAAGCCCACAGGGAGAGGCTCAGGGATGAGGTCGGAAAAGCGGTGATCATGAACTCTGTTGAATCCTTCAGGCTTGATGGTGATTATTCCTCAATGAAGAAGGCTGTTGAATCTATGAGAGACTGGATATGGAGATCAGGAAGCTTAGGAAGAAAGAACTGAAGATTCTGAGAAATGCTCTCAGGTATTTTGGATCTGAAAAATTTCTTAATACTCACATTTTTTTTGTTGTGGAGGGGGAGAGGAGAAGCCTTTTCATGTGCACACCTGAAATTTTCAATATCATTTCAGAGCTTTCGGGTAAGATAGATTTTGAGTGTGCTGGAATAAAAATCGGAGAGATTGGAAGCAGAAGAGTCAGATTCACAATTGAAGGAGCATATTACCTTGCCGGGAATAAAAAAAAGGTCTTCATAAATAAGACCGCAGAGATGCTCTTTCTCTATGGCAGAGACGTATTTGCATCTTCCATTCTCGGATGGGATGTTGGAATCCGGGAGAATGATATGGTTTTTGTCGCAAATGAAAGCGGTGACGTGCTGGGGATGGGAAAGATCAAGCATCCACCTGAGAAAATCCGTCATTTAAATCCTGAAGAGATTGTGATTCAGAATCTGGTTGACAGAGGAGAATATCTCAGAAAAAAGAGACTGTACGATGCTTTTTGATCAGACTCGGTAGATTTTTCCTGCCTTTGAAAGTCTGTTCATTATCGCTGCTCCGATGCCCTTCTCCTCAACGCCTTCAACAACAATCACATCGCAGATCCTGTCAAGGCTTCTGAGAGCATCGAAAAGCCTTTCAGCATAGTCCTCAAGGCTTTCACCGAGGTCGTAAACCGGAAACCCAGAGATGTCTGAGGATTTCATTGCAGCTATCCCAGGTCTCTTTCCTGATTTCTCAAGCCTCTCTGCAAGCTCAATCATCTCTTCTTTAAAACTATCGCCAACAAGCACAATAACATCTGCCGATGGAGAGTAGTGCCTGTACCTCATTCCCGGACTTCTGGCAATTTTCGCCTTTTTCACATCTCTAACCTCATAAAACTCTTCAATCATCTCCTTTGTGATTGCACCGGGCCTTAAAATTTCGAGAGGGTAAACCGTTGTATCAACAACCGTCGATTCAAGTCCTATCTCTGTTTTTCCGGCATCAATTATGATATCCACCTCATCACCAAAATCCTCTGCAACATGCTCGGCTCTTGTCGGGCTTGGCTTTCCACTCCTGTTTGCTGATGGAGCGGAGATCGGTGTCTCTGAAAGCTCGATGAGCTTCAATGCAACTCTGTGTGATGGCATTCTGACAGCCACGGTATTCAGTCCGGCAGTTGTTGCAGCAGGCACCACTTTTTTCTTCTTCATCACAAGTGTAAGGGGGCCTGGAAAAAATTCGTCAATGAGCTTCAATGCAACCCTGTTTGGCTCAGCAATCCTGTGAATTTCATCCACATCCGAAACATGAACAATGAGCGGGTTGTCTGCTGGCCTTCCCTTGGCCAGAAATATCTTTCTCACTGCCTTCTCATTCAGCGCATCTGCTCCCAGCCCGTAAACTGTTTCTGTTGGGAAGGCTACAAGACCCCCTCTTCTGATTATTTCAGCAGCTGTTCTTATCTCATCTTCATCAAAACTGATCGGATCAACTCTTATGAATCTCACGGGAGAAATTGAATCGGATTGAATAAAAAGTTAACATGTCAGGTGTATCGCGAGGACGGCCTTTCTGCCACTTCTGATAAAGCTCTCAAAAATTTTTATGGCTGAATAGCTGTCGTCCTCATACACCTCAATTCCTTTGCTCTCAAGGTACCTCCTTGCCTCTCTCTCAATCATCACCCTGCTGTTTGCACCCCTGCCAAAGACAACAACCTCGGGATTGAGCTGCAGGATTTTGTCGAGATCTTTGACTGAAACTCTATGTCCCTTCTCTCTCCACCATCCCTCCTCAACACCGTCTGGATGAACGATTATATCTGATGTGTAGTGCCTTCCTTTAACAACTATCCTGCCAAACTCGTACTCTTCTATCATGATAACTGCCCTACCTTGCAAAGAAGCTGTCGGCTCTCAGAACCTCAGCCTCCACCGGGCTCAGTATGTCCTTCCTGAAAACCTGAAGTATCCTCCCGACAGACCTTGGTGAGATTCTCAGCCTGACAACTGTCATTTCACACTCCTCAATGTAGTCATTTCTCGCATAGAATGTTGAATGGGAAATGATTTCCTTGCTTTCAACAACCGAGATTATTCCTGTGACACCCCTTCCGAGATCGGAATTTTTGGCAGATGTGACCATCACACAGTCCCCTATTTCTGCATTGAGGGCTGTGGCTATGTTTATCACATTTCTCAGCTCAAGCGTCCTCAAATGCCCTCTCAGAATGTCCTCAATTATCGCTCTCGATATGCCGGAAATAACAAAGCACCTCATTTCCATCACCCGTACATTGGATGATACTCCTTCTTCACCTCATGCATCTGTGTCTGCTCGGCCAGCTTCTGCATCTGGGCCTCTATGGTCTCTGCCTCTTTTATCAGTTTTTCAACATCTATCCTCCAGGAGTATATTCTGTTAAATGCGTTGATCACTTCTGCCGCAGCTCGTGGATCGGGATTGAAACCGGAAGTCTCTCCAAGAAGCGCATATGCCGGGATTTTTCTTGCAAAGCATTCATTGAGCAAGCTTCCTGCAATTCCGCTAATCGTTCCCGTTCTGAAAATCTCAACATGGCTTTTTATCTCTTCAAGTGTCTCCTTGGTTGTTGCTGCCCCGAAAACTCTCTTCTTATCCTCAAAGGTTGTCAAACCTGCAATGGATACAACTCTTTTCGCTTTGATTTCAACAGCCCAGTCTATTATCGCATTGCTCAGCATGTAGGCTATTCCGGGATGGACTGGAACATCAGAATGGATGAGAATGAAGTTTTTCTCCCTGCACTGATATATTCTTACGGGAGGCTGTATCAGTCCCTCATTCAGCGTTGCAATTGGAGGAAGCATGCTCGACTCAAGCACACCAACAGGGTCGAGATTCAGTTCGATTATGAAGTGACCGCTTGCAATTGTGCCAACAAGACCTATGCCAGGAAAGCTTGTTATAAGCAGGGGCTCAGTAACATCAACTCTCTCGGCATATATTCTCGTATCTTCCATGAAATGGGATTGGGGATAAATTATATTATACTTTTTCCATCTCTCCTTTCATGCGTGAGTACAGGTTCAAGAGGGGTTTTAAACCAACAAAAGAAAGGCTTGAGGAGCAGATAGTCAGGCACTTTGGAGAATTTGAAAAGGATGGAGAGGCTTACATTGTCAGATATGGTGCAATTGAGGAGCTGAGGATGTGGCTGGATGGAAAGGTCTTGAAGGTTGAAAGCAAAACAAATCCAAATATCGATGATTCAACGGCCATGGAGACTCTCAGAACCTACAACAGATTTCTTGATGAGCTCACAGGCTACACCGCAAAGGAGAGAAAGAAGCACATGATGAAGGATGCTGAATCATAGGGATGAGATTTTCTGCAGCTCCCCAAGAGACGTTACTGAGTAAATCCCGTATATTGTATAGGCGAGATACAACAGAAACGGTATCAGGCATGATATTAGTGCCTTGCTGTACTCGAGGTTTCTCACTCTTGATATGCCAGCAGACATCACGGCAACGCTCCAGAATGCTCCCGCAACAATCAGGATAACTCCTGACATGAGTCTTGA
>JALUWC010000517.1 GCA_027019885.1 Geoglobus sp. | reverse complement strand
TCTCTCAATCATCCATGCTAATGGTGGCTTTGATGCATGGGGATTGTGCGCCCATACGATTATGCAGTTTGAGTTCTCAGCATCCGCAACAGGGAATTTGCCAAGGGTTAATATGTATCCGATTATCTCATGCCTGTAGCACATGCTTTCAGGGGAGAAGCAGTTCGGACTGCCAAAAACGTCCATAAATCTTCTTATAAATCCAACAGTTGATGAGCCACCAAGCAGAATCGGCATGCCTATGATTGTTGCAAATGCCTTTGGATCCGAATCTCCAATCTCTTTCAGATTCTCCACAAAAAGCTCTATGGCATCATCCCAGTCTATTTTCTTCCATCTATCATTTTCTCTGACCATGGGGTGTGTTATTCTCTCCTTTGAGTAAACATAGTCAGGTGAAATGCTACCTTTGGGGCAAAGCCTCCCCCTGTTCAGGGGATGCTCCTTCATCCCTGTAACCTTGACTATCCGCCCATTTTCCACATGAACATCCATCCCGCAGCTCCATGCACAGAGTTCACATGCTGTTTTGACGATGCTCATAACTAAAAATGAAGGATGATGAGATATAACCTTTTTTAAAGAGAGAAAATTCACAAACTCAATCACAGGGTGAAGGCTATACCCGCATATCCTACAACAAAGCTCTTGTCAGCAACATCTCCACTTGTGGAATAATGTATAAGTTCAGCCTTGGCATCAAAATGTTCTGCAACAAGCATCGCAACGGCAATTGGCCCGTACCCGCAAACGCTTGCCTGCATCTCATAAACTGTTTTGTAAAATTTTCTAACATCCATGCTCTCTATCGCCTCAATCACAATCTCATCCTTCCTCCGGCATTCATCATCCGGCAGGTAGTGATGCATATCGCTTGACGCAACAATGGCAAAGTTCTTTCCGCTCTCCTCGTGAGCTTTTATTATCTCATCCGCAACCTCTCTTGCGCTCTCCTCATCCTGCAACCCCATGCAAATCGGAACAATCCTGAAGTCGTCATGCAGATACTGGAGAAATGGAAGCTGAACTTCAAGGCTGTGCTCTTCGGCAAATGCCATCTCATCTGGAGTTACCGCAATTTTTGGCATCGCCTCGATAAATTCATCATCTGCTTTAACCGGGCCAATAGGCGTAGCCCACTCATCTGTTGAAAGAGCCAAGGGCATTCCATAGCCGGTGTGATTTGGGCCCATAATTACGTAGGTTTCAGCATCTCTGAGCAGGGAATGAACCCTGCCAGCGGTCATTCCTGAATATATATAACCTGCATGGGGTGAGATTATTGCCAGAATGTCATCACTTTTCAAACCTCTCTCAGTAAAATCGCTGAGCATGGCAAGGAGAGATTCGGGATTTGAAGGATAGAATGATCCGGCATACTTTGGATACCTCATAGTCATTAAATACCCCTTTTTCTAAATAAACATTTGCCATGAAGCTGGGAGTTATTGTCAATCCAAACGCAGGAAATGGTCCGGATGTGGAACTGATAAGGAAAGTCATTGAGAATCTCAAACCAGATGAGATAATCACAGGTCAGGGTGATCTCGGCGAGATCTACTTTGAAAATCCAAGAGTTGTTGAAATTGAAAGAACTCATGATAGAAACGATACCATAAGGCTTGCGAAAAAACTGGACAGAAAGGCGGACATAATCGCTGTTTTTGGAGGTGATGGAACCGCAAGTGATGCAGCATCAGCATTGCCAGTGAAACCACTGCTCTGCATACCAATGGGAACAACCAATGTAAGCCCCATAATGTGCAGAGGGGGCTTTGGCAGTTTGAGAGTTGCTGAGGCAGACGCTCTTGTTATCAGGGAATACAACAGAATTGCATTCAATGATGTTGTTGCAGGCCCAACAGTCCTTGGAACTGTCAATGGAAAGACTTTGGAGCTTGATGCCCTTGCATTCATGAAGGGTGAGGTCAGAAAAGGAAACCCCGGCAAGTTTTATGGAAGGGTAATCGAAGGGGACAGGGTTATTGAGGGGATATATGGCAATGTTTTTGTTTCCATGCTTGATGAAAGATATCTGGGGAAAGGGATATCGGGGGGAGCATCTATCTCTGCATTTGCAGGATTCAAATGCTTGGTTGCATGCCTGAGCCATACTGTCGTTCTTGGAGCAATAACAAAGGAATCTCTGAGAAATCTTGAACCAGTCAAAGCTGAAACTCTGAGCTTTGATGATTGTGTTGAGCTTTACGCCGATACTGTCATCTCTGCAGATGGTAATCCTTTTGCATACAGAGAAGAGGTTAAAATTGAGTTTGTGGAAAGAGCAGTAAAGATTTTGAAGGCAGATTGAGTTTTTCGATAATTTTTTATAATTGTAATTTGAATTTTATTATCCTTCTTCAGAGGTGGTGGGATTGTTACCAAGTGAAGGCAATAGACTGAGAGACGTTGCCAGATTTATTCTCGACTCACTGCCCTTCTATGCGATGATTGTTGACGAAGATCACAGAATTGTTATTGCCAATAAAAAGGTTGTGGAGGATTTTGGAATTCAGGTTGAAGAAATTGAGGGGGCGTTCTGCCCGAAGAGGATACACGGTCTTGACAGACCGTATCCCGGGTGCCCTCTCGAAAAATCTGTGGAAAATGGAGGGGTATATGCGGAGAGCGAGTTCTTTGATGAAGCATCGAAAAAATGGTATCTTTCCATTGTCTACCCTCTTGGAATTTCAAGCAGAAAGGAAAAGAGGCTGTTTCTCCATTTCACAATCGACATAACTGACAGAAAGATGGCCGAGAAACTTGAAGTTGAGAAAAAAATTGGGGAAGACAAATACAGGGCGATTTTTGAGAACACAATCAATCCTGTGGCCATTATCGACAAAAATGGGAGAATGCTTGAGGCAAACCCCTCAATGACCGACATTCTTGGCTTTGACCCTGCTGGAAAAAGGCTGGATGAGATTTTCAGCGAAACCTCAGGGAAGGTTAAGGAGTTTCTCAATACTGCATTGGAAAGCAATGAGACGATTACATTCAGACAAAACGTTGGGGATAGATCACTTATTTTCAGTATAATTCCAGCAAAAATAGGTGGGAAAGGGCATCTCATTCTTATAGGCAGGGACATGACGGAGATTTTGAGGAGGGAACAACTTCTGAAAATGATACTTAGCGTTGAGAGAGAGCTTGATAAGTTTGAAGATCTCAGAGATCTTCTTGTGAAAGTATCGGAGAGCATAGTTTCTGTCAGAGGATATCACGGTGTCAGAATTGATCTTGTCGGAAAGGACAGACTCACAGTGACTGCTGGAGAGTTGAAGGAGTATCTTGTTGAAGAGTGTCCGGTGATTTCGGAGACAATAGAGAGAGGAAACGATGTTGTTTCGGATACTGGAAAGTGTCCTGAGAACTGTGCTGTAAAAGGGCAGATGCCTGAAAGAACGATGCTACACATTGCTGTTATGCCTGTCAGAACAGATGAATGTAATGGCTCCATTGCATTTTTCTCTTCAAAGCCCTTTGATCAGGAGGAACTTGCAATTTTGAAAACAATGGCATCTGACATGTCTCGTGCCATAAAAAACTACGAACTGAACAGGATGAAAAAAGAGGCTTACACCAAGGTTGAGGAGAGCATAGAAAAGATAGCTCTTCTGATTGACAGAATAAGGAATCCACTTACTGTAATCTCAGCCTATGCCGAGCTTTACCCCGAGAGTGAGATAAGCGATGTGATAATGAAGCAGGTAGAGAAGATAAATGGCATAATCAGGAATCTTGATGATGAGTGGAGGAGGTCTGAGGAGTTCAGAAGGTGGTTTGAAGCACTTTTAAGGTAATATTTGATATTCCTGGCGAAACATATTTATATTGTCATGATTATTACTAACATGACTATGAGGAAGGCCATGATTGCAGACGATGATACTGCAGTTAGGGAGATCATAGGAACAATGATTTCCGATCACTTCACGGTTTTCTATGCATCAGACGGTAAGGAGGCAATAGAGATGTACAGAATGCTCAAACCCGATATTGTTCTGATGGATATACTGATGCCTGAAATGGACGGCATTCAGGCGACAAAGGAGATAAAGAGAATTGATCCTGAGGCTAAAATACTGGCAGTGACAGCATATGCATCATCCAAGGGTGGGGAAGTTCTCTCAGCAGGAGCGCTGGATGTCATAGAAAAACCAATATCAAAATCAAAGCTGATAGAGAAAATTAAAAAATACCTTTAATTTCAGGTTTTTAATTCCATTTTCAGTTCTGGGATACGATTTTTGCAGAATACCCGAACTTCTCTATGGCTTTTACAAGCTTTTCCGGGTCTCCATCTATCTCAATTTCAGCCGAATTGAGATCTATCGAGAGTACCTTTGCACCCTCCTTCATCAGCACACTGTTTACAGTGTTAACGCATCCCTGACATGTCAGACCTGAAAGCTCAAGTTTCACCTTCATATCTACCACCACCTATACTCTATCGTCGTAGAATAAATACTCTTTTTTTAACGTTGTGTCAATTAAGTTTTTATTTAACCTGACATTACTGATGTTATGAATCTGGATGAGTATGATCTCAAGATACTTGATTTGCTCTCAAGGAATTCGAGACTGACATACAGTGAGATAGGCAAGATATTGGGTCTTACAAGGCAGACAGTGAAATCGAGAATTTTAAAGCTTGAGGATGAGGGAATTATACAGGGGTACACAATAAAGATCTCGCTGAGAACGAACAAGCCGGTTTTCTTCCTTAAAATAAAGTCTGAAACGAAACCTGAGGGGTTTCATGAGATTTACAGAATTGGAAAAGAGAGATATCTTGTGAAGCTCATTGCTGAGGGTTCTGAAGATCTTGGAAATGTTGCTGTGAAATATGATGTTGAGGAAATAATACCGGTAGCTGAGTATTTTGAGTCTGAGATTCCGGAAGTAACCAAGATAAGCTTCAGATGCGACTACTGCGGTAAGGAGGCCTTTGAGAAGCCCTTCACTTACAGACTTCACAACAGACTTTACGTTTTCTGCTGCCCCACGTGTCTTGACCTCTTCAGAGAATCGAATTACAACAGTTAATATTTTTATAGCATGAGGATTAACAGATGAGCATGTTTTATGAGATCGAGGAAATCAAACGACGAAGGAAGAAGCTTGGTATAACCCAGAAAAAGCTTGCAGAGCTTGTTGGGGTTAGCCAGCCTTTGATAGCAAGAATTGAGAGCGGAGATCTCGATCCAAAGCTATCCCTCGTTAAAAGAATATTTGAGGTGCTGGGGGAGCTTGAAGGTAAAGGTATAAACGCCAAGAAAATAATGACGACTCCTGTCATATCCGTCACACCTGATGATGGAATTCTGAGCACGGTTGATATTATGAGGGAGAACGGCTTTTCTCAGGTTCCTGTGATAAAGGATGATGCCAACCTTGGCTCTGTTACTGAAAGCTCAATTCTCAGAATCGTCATGACCAGGGGCATTGATGGAGCTGAGGAAATGAGAGTAAGAGAAATAATGGAGGATCCTCTGCCTGAGATCTCTCCCAATGAGACCCTTGAGAACATTTCGAAAATGCTTATAAATAACCCCGCACTGCTTGTGGTTGAAAATGGCAGGATAGTTGGCATAGTAACAAAACATGATGTGATGAGGGCCATGAGGGAAAGGCGATGAATCTCGCCAAGATATTCTGGCATGGGATGGCGGAGGAGGACAAGATAGAGTACATGAGCAAGTTCAGCGTAGCGGTGATAGGTAGCAGAATGCTGATGGAGCTTTTGTGGAGAGGAGGAGTAGGGTGTGTGAGATACATAGGCGATTTCATCACTCCAAATGACTCAAGGATTGATTGCACAGTTCCCCCACTTGAGGCGAATGACTACGATGCAGTCCACCCAATGAGCAGTGACTCATGCGTCATAAGCTATCCATTTCCCCACAACTACAGGGAGCTGAAGAGACAGCTCAAAGGGATAGATGTTATTGTCGCTCACAAACACATAGATGTGGCTGCAAAAATTGCCGAAGAACTTGGTTCTCCATTCATGCCCGATATAATCACCACATTCCTGCCGGATGGCGTGAAGTTCTGGGAGGTGGAAATGCCGGAAGCTAAGTTTGATCCCATATCCTATGCTCTGACATGCTCGATTCAGGCAGGGGAAATTCTGAGAATTTTCACAGGATACCATCTGCCAACAATAGCTCCTGAAGCATATATCGTTGACACGAGAA
>JALUWC010000516.1 GCA_027019885.1 Geoglobus sp. | reverse complement strand
AGCACACCCACTTTAGATCGAAGGGCTGATAACAGCACAACAATACCAGACAGTGGCCGGAATGCAGAAAACCATAGACCAGCTGTACCAATACCTCCAAAAAGCTAATCTAGCATCGGAAAAATCTTAACAGGAATTTAAAGCTTTCTACACACGTAAATTCTTCTTGTCAGGCTTTTGTGCAATCTCTGGTACAGCTTGTGCTCAATTTTGAAATGTTCATTAACGAGATCATCAACATCCAAGTTCGTCAGGAAAATGGCTCTATTCTCTCCCCTCATTACCCTGCTGAATTCCTGCAAAGCAAGGCTGTAAAGCTCGTGAGTCTCTCCAAGGCTCTTTGTGGACTGCAGGTAAGGAAAGTCGGTAACAATGCCATCAACGCTCTCATCTCCGAGCCCCATGCTCTTTACATCCCCAGTAACAACGTTTGCTGGCAGGCCATAATACCTGAGATTGATTGCACACCCCTTCGCTATAACTTTATAAGCCTCTATTCCGAGAAAATCCAGATCCACAAGCCCTGCTTCTACCAGAATCGTTCCTGTTCCGCACATCGGATCAAGCAAAATGCCATTTTTTATCCCTGCAATGTTGACAAGACTTCTCGCAAGTCTGGGAAGAATTGCTCCCGGCCTGAAAAACGGCTTTAAATCTGGCCTCCTCAGCAGAAACTGCTTCCTATCGGTCTCGTGAAGCAATATTCCGACGTGGATGCGGTTGGAGATGTAAACTCTGAGAACATGATCAGGTTTTGAAACGCTTATTTTTGCTCCTTTTTTCCATAGAATCCTCCCAAGTTCCCTTTCGAGCCTGAGTGAGTCCACTCTCCTCTTTCCTATGTTCCTGACTCTGACACACAAAGCACCGTCAGGAATCTCCATGCTTTCAAACCCATCTTTAAGCTCGTCCAGACTGCTGCATGAGAACAGATGTCTGCTTGCTTCATGGATTAATCCGAATCTGTATAGGCATGTAACTATCTCGTCTGAGCATTTTCCAATAACCATCTGCGTATCAATGTTTTCAGATTCTCCATCAAACATCTTCAAAAAGGTCTCGGCCTCAATCGCTGCCAGATCTTCAAACTCGCCGCTCAGATAAAAAAGAAGCTTCATTCCCTCATTTCTCTGATTTTTTCAGCGATTTTGGTCATTAACTCTGTCTTTTTCATCTTTTTTGCCACTCTGACTCTTCCACCCTCTTCCCACCAGCATCTGGGATACTTCTTATGCTCAACCGTGTAGCTCAGGCCAAGAGCCTCGCATGCTTTTGCAAGCTCATCAATTCTGACATTCGGAACCGAGAATCTCCGGGGTATTCTCCTACCCTCACTCCTGCTTTTCTTTTTGTCAACATTTACTGTCCATATCACAAAACTATTTTCTCCTCTTTCTGAGCTCCTCATAAACATCCTCCAGTCTTATTTCAAGAGCTGAGAGCATCACAAGAAGGTGATAAATGAGATCAGCAGTCTCATAAACTATCTCCTCTTTTCTACCATCTTTTACCGCGATTATCAGCTCCGTCATCTCCTCTCCGAGTTTTTCAAGAACTTTGTTTATCCCCTTTTCATGATAGATCAACTCAGCAGTGTAGGAACCCTTGCTCGGGTATCTCTTTCTCTCCTCTATAACCTGAAACAGCTCCTCCAGCATTTCAATCACTTCGAATTCTTGAATGTTATCTCAACCAGGGGGTGGGATGTGTCCTCAATCACCTCAATGTCCCTGATTGACCTGATGCCCTTTTTCTTTACAAGCTTTTCCATTCCAAGCTCAACATCGCCTGAAACCTCAAGAACGTAGGCGTCGAGGACTTCAATGCCGAGCTTTTTCGCAGCCACAACTCTGTGATGGCCATCAACAAGATAGTAACTCTTATCCTTCTTTATCACAATAATCGGTTCTGCAAGACCTCTCTTTATCTCATAGATTCTTCCCCTGAGCTCATCTGCAAAAATTTTGGTCTGGGTCGGTATCAGGTTATCCACATGTACCTTGTCAGTGTAGGTTTTTACCTCTGTTCCATGAACTTTTTCAATCGTCTCTTTAAGCTTCATTACTTTTGTCGGATCAGCTCTCTCGATCTGACTGCGAATTATGTCTGTGTTGGTGATGATTCCCTGTATCCTACCATTTTCATCAACCACAGGAAGTTTCGAATGCCCCGTTCTGAACATGACTCTCGCAGCATCCTTAAGATCCATGTATTCTCTTGCAACATAAAGTGATCTGGTCATGACATTCCTGATTTTTGACTTCAGATCTTTTTTAAGGAGATCGAGAGATGAAATGTACCCCACAAGAGTGCCGTCATTTTCAACAACAGGGAAACCATCATGCCCTGTTTTTTCGATGATTCTTATTGCATCATCAACGGTATCGTCTGGACTGAGGGTTATCACGTTTTTTGTCATGTAATCTGCTACCTTCTGTTTCACGGGATGATTAAGGGATGGGGAAGTATATTTATTTTCCCATCCTGCAATTTTACAGAAATCAGAGCTGGATTTGTTAAGCATGTGAGGGAACAAAATAACCTCCAAAAGGTAACTCTTCCGGAATCCCCATACATGCATCACCTTACTACCAGAAAGTATCGGAAATATTAAATCGTAGATATCTCAGTTTTGGAAGGTGATTGAATATGGATGCATTTCCAGAGAAGTTCAAATGTGTTGTGACAAACTGGGAATACATGGATGGGCTCTGCAGGAGAGTAGCGAAGCAGGTAAAGGAGGATGGTTTTGAGCCCGAGATCATTGTTGCGCTTGCGAGAGGCGGGTGGTTTGCAGGTCGAGTCCTCTGCGATCTTTTAGGCCTTGACGACCTGACAAGCCTCAAGATCGAGCACTACGTAGGCACGGCGAAGCAGAGTGGTGAGGTGAAAATAAAATACCCTCTGCCTGAAGATAGTGTCACGGGCAAAAAAGTTCTTGTTGTTGATGACATTGCCGACACAGGAAAAAGCCTGATGAGAGCAAAGGAGCATGTTGAAGAGAATGGAGCAAGAGATGTTAAGACTGCAACTCTCCAGCTTCTCCACACCTCACGCTTCACTCCCGATTACTTTGGAGAGTACATGGAGGAGTGGGCATGGGTTGTTTTTCCCTGGAACTTCATTGAGGACATGGTTGAGCTCATATCAGGGCTGCTTGCAAAGGACAGGGAAAAGCTCTGGGGTGAGTGGGACATAAAATGGGGGCTGTACGAGTACCACCAGATAGATCCGATTTATCTCGAGATAGCTCAACCAAGAAGATTCTTTGAGATCCTTGGGGAGATGGAGAGGAGAAGGATTATTGAGAGGGTTGTGAAGGACGACAAAACATTCTGGAGATTGAGAGAATGAGGGCTGAAATAGCAGTTATTGGTGGAACAGGAGTCTATGACAGCGATGCTTTTGAAAATGTTGAAGAGGCTGACATTGATACTCCATTCGGAAAACCATCTGACAGGATACTGGTTGGGGAGTTTGAAGGAAGGAAGGTTGCCTTTCTTCCCAGACATGGAAGGGGTCACGTGTACTCTCCAACTCTCGTGCCATACAGGGCAAACATATATGCCCTCCGAAAGCTTGGAGTGAGCAGAATTGTAAGCGTTGCTGCTGTTGGATCGCTGAAAGAGGAGCTCAAACCTCTTGACATAGTCATTCCCGATCAGATATTCGACAGAACAAAACACAGAAAGGACACATTTTTTGAGGATGTTGTTGTGCATGTTGGAATGGCCGACCCTTTCTGCAGGGAGATGAGAGATGCGGCGATTGATGTGCTTGAAAGCCTTGGGCTTGAATACCATCCCAAGGGAACATACGTCTGCATTGAGGGGCCTCAGTTTTCAACAAAGGCTGAGTCGAATGTTTACAGACAGCTTGGGTTCGACATCATTGGGATGACAGCGCTGCCTGAGGCAAAGCTTGCAAGGGAGGCTGAGATGTGCTACCTTACAATCGCAACGATAACAGATTACGATGTGTGGAGGGATGAGCCTGTTGATGTGAAAACAGTTCTTGAAAATGCTGCCAGGAATGAGGAGAGTGTCAAAAAAATCCTGAGAAAGCTGATACCTTCCCTTCCAGAAGAGAGGGAGTGTGAATGCAGGGAAGCTCTGAAGTTTGCCATAACAACAAGCCCGGATAAGATAACAGAAGATGCAAGGGAAAAATTAGGGATTTTCCTGAACAAATACCTCTAAGCTTTTGAGAAGAATCCTGTTTTCATTTCTTTTTCTGACCGCTATTCTGAAATGATTATCTGTGAGACCTCTGAAGTCGCTGCACTCTCTTATAATTATTCCTTTCTGCTCAAGAAATCTGAACACATCACTTGCACTGTATGATCCATGGCACAGCAGAAAATTCGCCTTTCCAGAGGAAGAGAATCCAAAACTTCTCAGCCTTCTTTCCATGTGCACCCTTTCTTCGGAGATTCTCCTTCTGGCGTATCTGGAAAAAGCCCTAAGCCTTGGAAGATACTCCTCAGCAACAGCCTTTGCTATGCCGTTCACATTCCAGGGCATTCTGCTCTCATGGAAGAGTTTTCCGTAATCATCTGGGAAAAATCCGTAGCCAAATCTCAGTCCGGGAATTCCAAGAATTTTTGTGAGAGATCTTATCTGAAAGGCATTAATATCGTAGGGCTTTACAAAATCCATGAAAGCCTGATCAACCATGAGCTTTGTTTTTGACACCTCGCAACACTCTGAGATCTCTAACATCTCATGCTCCCTGATGTACTCCCCTGTCGGGTTGTTGGGGTTGCAGATCACAAGGGCTTCAGGCTTTTTTTCTTTGAGAAAGGGTATAATTTCATCAACATCCCATCTGAGATTAACGGTTTTAAGTCCAAAAATTCGGGCGAATCTCTCATACTCCGTGAATGTTGGCTGGACTATTGCAACTTCCTTTTTGATTGTTCTGAAAAAGAACTCAATTAGTTCTATTGATCCATTCCCAAAAACCACGTTTTCCCTACCCCATCCCGTTGAAGAGGTGATCGCATCTATCAGCGTGTTGTAATCATTGTGGGGGTAGAAGAATGAGCTGTCAACAGATGCGATTATTTTCTCTTTGAGATCCCTTGGCTTAAATGGATTCAGGTTTGAAGCAAAATCCAGAACTTTTGTCCCTTTTGAAAGGTAGATCTCAAAGATGTCGCCATGCACGATGCTTTTTTTTCTTGAGGGGGTTTATAACAGTTCTCGAATAGAGCTTAGGAATACCACAATACTTAAATTCAAAGGGAGATAGTGGGTTCTGCTGCCGCCGTAGCTCAGCTGGTCAGAGCGGGTGACTTGTAATCACCAGGCCGCGGGTTCGAATCCCGCCGGCGGCTTACTCTTTCAATTTCAACAACCTCAGCTAGCTTTTCTTCTAAAAAAGCACTAATGTTGATACCCATTTCCTTAGCTTTTTCCACTAGAGTTTTATCAACACTCAATGTTAACTTCTTTTTCTCGCATCTATACGTATTCCAATACGTATTACCAGTCACTCTTCCACCAACTAAACCTTCCAACAAACCCATAAAACACTTTTCTTGGGCGGGGTCAAAGGGAGGGCTATAACCCGTATGCAAAGCATCCGGTGAGAGAATAGAGAATAAAGAGAATAAGAAGAATAGATAGTCGCAAAAGAGAATGTGTGAGAATGTCTCTAAGAGGTTTTTACTCCCTATTTTTAATGAATTCTTCGAAGATGGGCAAGATATTTTTCAGTTTCAAATTAAACTAGAGCTTAATTAATATTTATCTTCCTAATAAACTGAAACAAAAAATTTATTTTTGAACCTACCATAATCTACACAATTTGGAGGTGTTCTCATGCAGAGGAAAGTTACCATGCATGAGGAGAAAATTCTTGACAGTTGGTCAATCATGATAAAAGGGGCTCAGGGCAAAGCTGGGGAGATTTTTGAAAAAACGATTAAATACATTGAAGAAGCGAATATTCCAACAATACAATATGAGATGGTTGAAGTCAGCACTGATTTCTTAACCAGAATTGGAAAAGCAACCATCGCTTTTGCTACTTCAACTATTGATTTAAAGAAGACAGCAAAGTCATTTAAAGGAATCATGAAAGGAGTCACAGGGATAAAGGCTATTGAGGATGCTGCCGAAGCTTTTGCCAAGAAAAAGAGAGAATATTTAATGGTTACAAATGCGACATTAAAGGATTACAAGATGTATATCGGTGCACGGGAATACGGAAATCATTTGGATGTTTCTTGGTATCTAACCTG
>JALUWC010000515.1 GCA_027019885.1 Geoglobus sp. | reverse complement strand
ACAATATATAGTTTAGCATTTAATAAATTTAAAAACAATAGAGGAGAGTAGTAATGGAAGTCAGTCTTTAGATCTCTTTTTTTTCTTCAAATAGTATACTTTAGCTCTACCGATATCATAATGATCCACCACCCCCCTCGCTTCGAGCAACTCTAAGTGCCATCTGGCAGTAGGCCAGGGAACCCCTGTAATCTCTGCTATCTGCTTCACAGTGTACCCCTCTATCTTTGGTGCATTCTTCAGAGCTTCCTCGATCATCTCATCTAAACTCTTCTTTTTCCTCCCAGAAAAAGTAGTTTTCCTATCAGCCAATTAAGACACCTCCAACCTATCCGCTCGCCAGTACATAATATTTACCGAAAACTATTTAAGCTTTTCTATTGTTCTTATACTTGATGTTGTATTTAACATTATTAATAATATCAATATTAAAATTATTTATAATGTTAAAATGGTTCAGAATAAGAAAAAGGGTTAGGAGGTGGTTATAAATGCTGTCCAAGAATGAGGTAAAAACCCTCGGAATAGTAGCCGGCGTAGCAACCTCTATAGCAACGAAGAGTGTGGTGCCTCTGTTAGTGGTTGCGGGATTGGCACTTTTGTTCTGGAGTGACTAAAGAAGGCGATAACTATGAGCACAAGTGTAATATTTAGGATGATAGCAAAAAATCCACCCTCGCTATTGATAGCGGGAGGGATACTCCTATACTTGGTAGGTGCACCTTATAACGCTATAAGTCCACAAACCGCAAGTGAGCTATTTCGCCAAGCGAAACTTTTGATAATATCTGGTATATTGTTGCAGATTTTGTGGATTTTCAAGGAGCCCATTATACATTCAATGATGAATCGGTATTAATTGGTATTGTTGGAAAAAAAATATTATCTAAGTTCGCAGCATTCGTTATCTCTTATGTTTTACAGAGAGGGTAATAGGTTGATAAATCATAACTCCCCCCTAAACGCCTTGCTCAATATCGCCTGCCTCATCTCTTCAATCTCTTTCTCAGTGTCTTCGTAGAGCTTTAAAAGTTTTCTCTGCCTCTCCGCTATATTGTCAAGGTAGGCGACTATGCGTTTTTGTTCTTCGAGGTCGGGTTTGCCGTTGCGGAAGGGGACTGGGATTTTTAGGGATTTTACTTGTTCATTAGTTAAAGCTGGGTAATGAGCACCAAGCATCATTTTGTTGTATTGGTCTATAATATAGTCAGTAAATAGGGCAAAAAGGATGAATTTTGGCTCTATATTTTCTTTTGCGGATAAAACAGCAAATCCTGTTGAGCAAACTTCTCCATCAAATTCCGGAGGAACTATAGCAAAACCTTTTAAATACGGTCTAACTGTTGACATCAAAACATTGTTTGTATGAATTACTCTTCTTGCTCGTGAAGGGGCATCTTTGCCTTTTAAAACTTTTACATGCTTAATTCTACCTGTGCCATTTTCAATACTGCTTATGTCAACATAAATAAATTCTTTTTCTGGGAAGTCTTTCGATGGATTTACAGAGAATTTATTAATATCCACAACATCCCCCAGCCTCACCCACTTCCAGCCTTCTGGTAGAGGGTAGGGACCTTTCACTTCTCTAATTTTATCATAGCTTGCTGGTTTTCCGGTGGATTTGAACTCAATCAGTTTTGTCTGAACCATTTGCTCAGCCTCTTAGAATTGTACTCAGTTCATCCAGAATTCTGGAAATTTCTTCTTCTTTGGCAGAGATGCTTTCAACTATCTCTATAGGCTCTCTGTAGCTAATATCCTCCTTTCTGTTGGGATTCCTTGCCGTAAGGTCGTAGTCGTTTTCAATTATCTCTTCCACTGGTGTAATCCACGACCACTCTGAAATTTCCCTCTTCTCCCACTTTTCAAAGGCATCTTTCAAATCCTCGTCAGTCACCGGGTTTGCCTTTGTGTACTTCTTTCCAAGCACAGCTTCAGAGTAGCCTGCAAAGTCGTAGTACCAGATTTCCTCAGTGGGGCCATCTCTGTCAAAGAAAAGCAGATTTGTCTTGGGTCCCTGCCCTGTGGAAGTTACATTGGCGAATACACCCTGAGGAAGGCTGATAATAGTGTGGAGGTTGTAGTTTTCCAGCAGGTCTTTCTTAGTCTTGACAAAGGCTTTCTCCGAGGTGTTGAAGAGGATGCCTTCGGGCACAACTATTCCGCATCTCCCGCCCCTCTTGAGCTTCTTCATCACGTACTGCAGGGCTAAAATCTCTGTCTTGCTCGAAGGGTAGGGGAAGTTTTGCCTTATGTGCTTGCCCTCCTTTCCACCGAAGGGAGGATTGGTTAAAATCACATCATACCTCTCACTCTCTGGGATATTCCTTATGTTCTCCTCCAAGGTGTTCTTTCTGACTATGTTCGGGGTAAGCAGCCCATGCAACAGGCAGTTCATCACCCCTATTAAGTAGGGCAGAGGCTTCTTCTCCTGTCCGTAGAAGGTCTCCTTCTGGAGAGTTCTGTGGTCTTCAATTAATAGCTCTTTTGATTCCTTCATGTGATTGTAGGACTCAACAATAAAACCGCAGGAACCACAGAAGGGGTCAAAAACCCTCTCTCCTATTTTCGGATTTACAATCTTGACCATCAGCCTCACAATAGGTCTCGGGGTGTAAAATTCGCCAGCAACCCCGCCCTCTCTGCCCATGCGTATTAGAAGCTCCTCGTATACCTGAGAGAGCACATGAGAATCCTCGGGGTTGTAAAAGTCGATATCATTCAGCAGTGAAATTACATCCCTCAAATTGTAGGGAGACTTCATCCTATTCCCACGAAACTCCTGAAAGATGCTTGCAATTCTCTCCCTCTCCGGAGAACCTCTCAGCGATTTGAGATAGGGAAAGAGCTTTCTGTCAATGAAGGCGATTAAGATATGTTCATTTGTAGCCCTAATGCTCCTCAGCTCTTCATCGGTGAAGTACTCCTCAAGTTCTCTGTCATCCTTGGTTGCCCATGAGGACCATCTAAAGCGAGGTTCTATAATGGGGGAGTAGGGCTTTCCCTCAAACAGGGCTTTGTCTTCAAACCTCCTCTCCACATCTTCAAACACCTTGAGGAAAATCATCCATGAAAGCTGCTCCATGTACTCAAGAATGCCTGTTGTGCCGTCGTCGCTCCTCATTATATCGCAGGCTCTCCATATCTTACCGGCAAGGTCTCTGCGATTCAAAAAGTTACACCTCCACGCTCTCGTAGATTCCCTTCTCTATAAGCTCTATTGCCTCCTTAAGCTTATCAATGCCACCGAAGATCTCAGCCACACCACGGAGGTAGCCCATCTTGTCGAAGGGGGGCACCTCAAAAATCTCCGGACTTGTAATCTGCTCAATACCTCCTGCCCTGTACTTCTCCAGAAGAGAAAGCATCACTTCCTGGGCTTTGCCTCCTAGGGCTTCTATCACCTTCTTTTTCTTATTCAGAAAAGCCCTCGCCCTTTCGTCTCTCGTCAAAATAGGAGCGCCAAAAGCAACATGGGCGAGAATATCAAAGGCATCTGCGTCTGGTGTTTTAAGAATGCTTGCAAGAAGCTCTGGGTCTATAGACTCCCTATGCAACTCCTCCAGAAACTTCCTTCTTTTCTCTCTGTCAATCCACAGCCTGTAAAAGTCTCCGAGGGTGGCAGCTCTTTTGATAACTCCTTCCTTAGAATATTCCCTGTACTCCGCAGCAGTCAGCGTCTTCCCAGAGGAGGATATAAATACTTGAGTCTCTTCAGCAATGTAAACTTCAACTCCTTCTGCAACTATCTTTTTCCTCTTGGGTTTCTCAGGCTTAAGCTCAACAATAATGGGCTCCATATCTTCGCTTGGTGTAATTTTTACCTGTCGAGTTCTGAAGCCATATTTAGAAATAATCAGGGTGATGGAAAAGCGAGGTAACCTGTCAAGCACAAAATAACCTTTCTCATTGCTTTTGGCAATTCTCTGCATATTGGGCGCTATTTGGGCTTTAATTGTAGCTGAATCTACAGGTTCGAAGGTTTCAGAATGCAGCACAAATCCCTTAAGCTCAAGGTCGAAAGGACCTCCTACCTCTACCGCACCCCCTACGTCGGAGGGATAATCCCAATCATCCAGCAGACGGGTTGCATTTACATAGTCTATTATTCTGAAAAAGTATTTCTTTGAAACCTCGTCTATCCTTGAACCTCTCCCTATGTGCTGCTTAAAGTAAACTTTAGAGCTTATAGGTTTCAGAAAAACCAGATTTCTAACCGAAGGGATATCAACACCTGTGGTAAGGAGGTCTACAGTAGTTGCCACCACAGGGGTGGTTTTCTCAGAATCTTTAAAATTCTCGTAAACCTCTTTAACATCGCTCTCCTCAGCCACTATTCTAACAGCATAGTCAGAGTAACCAAGATGGGAAAAGCTGTTGTGGAGCTCCTTGGCAACCTGTGCCGCATGCTCTATATTAACACAGAAAACAATGGTTTTCTCCAACGGTCCAAATTTGTCAAGAAGGCTTGCCAGATGCTGGCATATCTTTTTTGTTCTATCCGGTAGAATGATCTCCCTTTCAAAGTTCTCAAGAGTGTATACGTCCCTGACATCCATCTCTTCAGGAATATAAACTCTGGCTCCTTGGTGAAGTGCCTCTTCTATGTGTAAGCCCTCTCTGTCTATGTTTGTAAAAATGCGGTAAATCTGGAAGGGTGCGAGAAAGCCATCTTCAATACCCTGTCCCATGCTGTAGGAATATACAGGCTTGCCAAAGTAGGCATAGGTGTCTATGTTGTCGCTCCTCTTTGGCGTAGCCGTCATTCCAAGATGTACCGCATCTCCAAAGTAGTCGAGGATTTCCTTCCATGTGCCATAACCAGAACGGTGGCACTCGTCGATAATTACCATATCAAAAAAGTCGGGAGGATACTCCTGATATAACCTCTTTTCCTCATCGCCGCTGTAGAGGGCTTGGTATATGCTGAAGTAAACCTGCCTGTTTTTAGGAGCGTTGCCTTCCTCTATAATTGCCCTGGCATCCTCAAAGGGGGCAAACTCGTTGTAAGCCTGATCACGGAGAAAGTTCCTGTCTGCAATATACAACACCCTCTGGAAGTAGCCAGATTTTAAAAGCTTCCACACTATCTGAAAGGCAACGAAGGTTTTTCCTGTACCTGTTGCCATTGTTAGAAGCACTCTCTTCTTTCCCTGTAGAATTGCTTCAATAGCTCGTTTTATTGCTGCCTCCTGGTAGTAACGGGGCACCTTACCACCAGATATTAAGTAATACTGGTATTTCAGTGGGTCTACATTTACTTCTCGCTTAAATACAAATTCAGAATATCTTTTGTATAGCTCTTCTGGTGTTGGGAATCTTTCAATGGTTCTTTGGATATTTGTCGTAAAATCAAACTCCTCTATCTCATGTCCATTTGTGGAATAAGCAAAGAAAACACCCAATCTTTTGGCGTACTCCTTTGCCTGTGCCATGCCATCTAGGGCAGATTTTCCTTCTTCTTTAGCCTCAACCACAGCTATTGGAAGGTAAGGGTTGTAATAGAGAACATAGTCGGGTTTCTTTGCTTTTTGTCTCTTTCCCGTCTCATCTATAATTTTGCCCGGGATGTAAATATCCCTTTTTATCTTACTCTCATCCCATCCCCTTTTCCAAAGTTCTGGATCTATAAGCTTTGCTCGTGTATCAGCCTCATTAAGCATGAGCATCACTCTCTGCTAAAAGTTTTAATAAAGTTCCTTATTATGTTCTTTCCTAGAGGTCTTACCCTCGCTTTCTACCATCTCCCTACTGTTACATTTTAAGCTACCATCCCTTCCTCTTAAACTTTTTTGTGGCCATTGAAAAGATACCAGATGAAAATCTAACAAAACTGGAATGTAATGTTATTTCTTTTTTGCTCACTTTAACGCCACAAATAGATTTCTGGAGCAATATAAAAACTTTTATTAACTATGTAGGAGAAAAATAAACAAATACTCTGTGGGGTGATTATTTCATGACCCACTGGCTCTGCATAACCACCGAGGAAAACTGGAAGGTAATAAAAGAGGCACCTTAGCCTTGGTAAATACGACAACGGGGACATCAACCCGCCATAAATGCGACACGGAATATTGGCAATTACTTGGCAAATGGTTGGCGATTGTGGGCAAAAGTAATGAAAGGGTAACGATTAGGTAATTCGTGGAAATGAAGTCGTGGAGAGAAATAAAATGAATCAGAGGGAAGCGGAAAAAATACTTAAAATAATGGCCACCGCAGATGGAGGCTGTGTATACTGTGCACAAAAGCTTTTTATCAGGTTTATTGATGAATTTCCGAAGTTCAAGGAGCTTGC
>JALUWC010000514.1 GCA_027019885.1 Geoglobus sp. | reverse complement strand
TAAGGGCAGGTTGGCGATGTCAGTAACTTTATGGTTATCATCTTTCATCACCTCATTTTATGGTTTGTGGCGGGAGTATATAAAATTGTTAGCGGTTTTGATAAAATCGTTAAAAACTGATTGTCACACCTGCCTTCTGATCTCCCTCAGAATCCTCAGTTCCCTCAGAAGTCTGTGAAGCTCTCCCGTTCTCGCATATCTGTGAATGAGGTATGAAAAGGGAAGATTTGTCGCAAGGATAAGGGCCGGAATGATCCAGTAGCTATTTACAATCAGAAGGAAAATCATGTGAACCATAAGAATTACATGCTCCAGAATTATTGCCCCGGAGAAAAGAACTACTCTGTTCAAAGGCTCTGCTTTCAGGTAGCTGAGATAGTTCACCTTGACTCCGAACTCGAGGGGGGAGTACTTATAAAAACCATCTATTTCAATCCCAGAAACTCTTGCAGCAACACATCTTCCTGTTAGGAATGCAAAGTATATTGTGCAGACTTCTATGACGAAAATTGCCAGTGCATTAACCAAACCGCTCTTTCCAAATGCCACGACAATCAACAGCACATTAAGAACCAGAAACACTGATAAAAACAGGATGAAACCTGTTCTATAACTTAAAATGACTCTCCTCTCCAACATCAAGTCTCTAAGCTTTGCAACTCTTCTCAAAATCTTATCATCAGATATTTGCTGCCTCTTGATCTTGCCGACCAATCTCCAGAAATCCTTTCTAATGTCCTCACTTTTTTTGAATCTTCTCTCGATCTCTTCAAGCTCTTGGATGAGGTTCACGTTTAAGAATGGTTGGATGTTCTGATAAATGTTTAGAATTTCGAAACATTTTTAAGTCAAATTTATTTGATATCAATTCAATGAAACTGAACTTAATCTTTCTGGTGTTGTTGGCGACTATGGCGTTGGCAGTGAGTGGGTGTATTCAGGAAGAGAAAATGGAACAGAATGTTCATCCGGCAGTCAAGTATGCTAAGAACTTCCAGCTCGAGTACCACGAGGGCTACAAAATCCTTAGGGTAAAACAGGGAGATGAATGGGTTACCTATGTGCTCTACAGAGAGGAAAAGCCAGATGTCGATGGAATCCCAATTAAGATTCCTGTGAAAAGGCTGGTTGTCATGTCTTCAACGCATTTGGCCCAGCTCGAAGCAATAAATGCGACAGACATCGTAGTAGGGTTCATGTGGGGTGGTAAATACAGGATTTACTTTGACGACATCAGAAAAGGACTCGAGAGTGGTAGAATTACTGATGTGGGCTCGTCAAGTGCGCCAGATTATGAGAAGATACTTGCCCTAAAACCAGACTTGGTGGTGATTTACGTCACACCCTACAATGAAGAGGTCAAGAAAAAGCTCGACGAACTTGGAATTCCATATATAGTTAACAGCGAGTGGTTAGAGACAGATCCACTTGGAAGAGCCGAGTGGGTGAAGTTCTTTGCAGCCCTCACGGATAAGGAAGATGCAGCAGAAAGATATTTCGACAGGGTTGAAAAGAATATACTCGAAGTCAGCAAGTTGGTAGAGGATCTCGAAGCTCCAAAGCTTCTGTGGTGCACGATTTATAAGGGTAAAGTGTATGTGCCCAAAGGGAACAGCTACGTTGCGAAAATGGCCGAATACGCCAATGTGAACTATCTGTTCAGCGATATTGAGGGAACAGGGAGTGCAACAGTCACCCTCGAAGATCTGCTGTTAAAAGGCAGTGATGCAGATCTGATGGTTTACTCGTCTTACAGAGTCAAGACTATTGACGATTTGCTGAATATTGACACCAGACTCTCGGAAATAAAGGCGGTGAAGGAAGGGAATGTATACAGGATTTCCGAAGACTACTGGCAGCTCGGCCTGCTCTACACCGACATGGTTGTCAAAGACTTAGCGGCCATCGCACATCCGGAGAAGTTTCCGGACTACACTCCGAGATTTTTCATAAAACTCGAGTAGACTATGAAATCTATTATTTTTTTTGCAATGCTCACCTTATCCTTGGTTTCCGTTCTGGTAGGGATAATGGTTGGCTCCGTAGATGCGTCGCTGACTGACTTGTTTGAGGCAATAGACGGGAAGGACAATATCAAGGGTTACATAATTCTTAATGTCAGGGTGACGAGAACTGTCGGGGCATATATCGGCGGCGCAGCCCTTGCGCTGAGTGGTCTGATGCTCCAGACGTACTTCAGAAATCCACTTGCTGGACCATATGTGCTGGGGATTTCATCTGCAGCATCACTTGGTGTGGCGCTTTACATTCTTGCGGGTATTGGATGGAGCTATTATGGTTTGGTTGGGGCGGCGATGGCTGGGTCCATGATTGCAATCTTATTTGTCCTCGCTCTGGCAAGCAGAGTCAGAAGCGCCGTAACTCTCCTGATCGCTGGGCTCATGTTCGGATACGTTTTTGGTGCAGTGGAGAAGATACTGATAACCTTCGCAGAGAGCCGGCAGGTCCATGAGTTTGTTCTGTGGACTTTCGGGACATTTTCTGGAATAACCTGGGATGATCTCAAGGTTCTGGCAGTTTTGGTCTCTGTCTCTGGCGCAGTCTCTGCAGCGCTTGCCAAACCTCTCAACGCGATGCTTCTTGGAGAGGAGTATGCTAGGAGTATGGGTGTGGACATAAGGGCGGTGAGGATGGTAGTTGTCACGTTGTCGAGCTTTTTGGCTGCAGTGGTAACAGCGTTTGCAGGAATTGTGGCATTTATTGGTTTGGCAGTGCCACACATCACACGCCTGGTATTCAGGACGTCAGATCACAGGATTCTGATACCTTCCGTAGCAGTTCTGGGTGCTCTTGTTACAGTGGTGTGCGACATAATCTCCAGAACTGTGGCTGCACCAGTTGAACTCCCGATCAGCGTTGTTACTTCCTTATTCGGAGCACCAATCGTGGTGTTTCTAATTCTGAAAAGAAGGAGAATCGGATGAGTTTAAAATCAAGAAACCATAGCACTATCCTGTCCTAAGAGCATTCACGACGTCGAACAGCCTTTCTTGGTCAAGATCTTTTAATCTATAGTGCAATGCGTTGGTCAGAGAGACTATTTCTTTTGTGAACCCGAGGGAGACGTGATCGTCTGCGTCAACCATCACGGTGGTTATCCCTTCTCGAGATATTGATTTGGAAATTCTAATCACTTCTTCTTTCACGTCTCCTCCACTCATTGAGACATTGCCTCTTCCGTCGCTGATGACCACGAGTATCGGCTGATATCTTTTCCGTTTTTCAGCTTTCAGCAGTTTATAAGCCTTGTACATTCCCGCTGGAAGCGGAGTCTTTCCTCCCGTAGGTATTTCACTAACTCTGCTCGCGGCGAGCTGTGGTGATGTGGTTGGAGGAACAACGACTTCAGCATCATTTCCTCTGAAAACGATCATTGAAATTCTGTCTCTCTTTATGTACGCGTCTTGTAGCAGCCTCAGCAGTACACCTTTTGCAAGTTCCATCCTCCTCAGGGATGCCATCGATCCGCTAGCATCGACGAGTAGTGCTATGCTTGATGCGGATCTACCAGAGCAAATCTTGTATCTCAAGTCGTAAACTGAGGGTCTCAATCTTCCCTTAGCAAGTGCTATCCTGATAGTTGCATCTATTGCTATCTTGTCACCTTTCATGCTGGGTTTTACATATCTGCCGTTTGTTGAAGGCGACTCCACCCTTTTTCCCTTTCTGGCTGGCAATCTTGATTTCACATAAACCTCTGGAAGCTTAGCATCTTTGGCGTCGAATTTCCTGCTGCCACCACCTTTATTCCAGTTATCGTTATCATCTTCGGTCCTGTTCTCTCCATCACTTCCATGATCTTCTACCGCTGTTTTTAGAATGCTCTCTATTGTGTCAAAGTCTACTTTGGGTCTTTCAAAGGGATGTGATTTCATTCTGTGCGGTAGTGTGAGCTCCGCTGCCTCAACAACATCGTCCGTGGTCACACTTCTCTTTCCTTTGAATGCCGCTATGGCTTTCGCTGCTCGAAGGGTTGTTATGTCTGCCCTGTGGGTCTCTATGCCGAGCTCGCTGCACAATCTCGCAATCGCTTTGAGGATATCTTTGTCGGTTACGACCTCTTTTAGGAGTTTCCTTGCCATATCTATCCTTTTTCTCAGCCTTTCTTGTTCATCTTCGAACTTTTTACGGAACCTCTCTGGATTGTCTGAGAATTCCTCAGCCCTTCTAATAACCTCTGCCCTGAGTTCTGGGTCAGTTATAGCCTTCACGTCAACAACCATGCCGAACCTGTCCAGCAATTGGGGCCTGAGTTCTCCCTCTTCGGGATTCATCGTTCCGATCAAAACGAACTTCGCGGGATGTCGTACTGAAATGCCTTCTCTTTCAACAACATTCCATTCGCTTGCTGCAGCGTCGAGCAGAGCGTCGACTATGTGGTCTTCGAGGAGATTAACTTCATCTATATATAATATGTTGTTATTCGCTTCTGCAAGAACTCCAGGTTGGAAGGATATTTTACCGTCTCTGATTGCTGCCTCAACATCTATTGTGCCCACCACCCTGTCTTCGGTGGCAGACAGGGGTAGCTCCACGACTCTCATTTTTCTTCTTCTGAACTTCAGCTCCCCCCTCATAAGCTTCTCTTTGCAATCACGGCACATCGCATCTGGTGAGCAACCGAATCTGCAATCTGAAACCTCCACCTCTGGTAACACCTCTGCAAGAGCTCTGACCGCTGTTGATTTTCCTGTTCCCTTATCTCCCCTAAGCAACACACCGCCTATCTTGGGATTGATGGCATTCAGAACGAGGGCCTTTGTCATCTTTTCTTGGCCGACGATGGCCGTGAATGGAAATATCTGGTTCACAGCAACACCTCCTCAAGTTCAGAGAAGCTTTGCATTTGATAAGCTTCGATCCTGAGTTTTTCCAGTTCTTCTTGACTTCTAAAGCTTAAAACAGATTTTGCATAATCGAAAAGTTCGAGATTTCGCTGGTTTATCTCTCCCACAGGGAAGCCGGTATCTATTATGATTTTCCCTCTAACGAGCTTTTTGGCCCTTTCGAAATTTTGGTCAGATATGGTTGTGTATGCCATTTCGCTCACAATATCTGCTGCAGTACTTCTTGCAACTACGTAATCTACATCACTTGTGTGCACAATACCAGCTGTAAATGGTATATTCTTTTTTGCAAGAAATCTCATAATGTTCGCTCCACTACCTCCACCACAGACAACATGTACTCTGCTTTCTCCACCATTTCTCCTAATCTCAAATGATCCCAGCTCAATCTCAAAACTCGCACTTTCGACCCCATATACGCTACACAGCACATCGGAGGAAAGTGTCTCCTCCGGTATACCCTCTGCCACGACTTTTCCATCCCTGACAAGCATGACTCTATCACAGATTCTGAGTGCGAGTTCAATATCATGGGTCGTGAGGACTATGGCAACCTTTTTCTCGCTGGCAATCCTGCGGAGGAGAAGCATTATTTCTATCTTGTGTCGTGCATCAAGAAAGCTTGTGGGTTCATCCATCAGGATAACTTCTGGCTCCTGAGCAAGAGCCCTGGCTATCAGTATTTTCTGCTTTTCTCCGTCACTCATCTCTGAAAACAGTCGATCACCCAGATGTTCCGCATTTACGAGTCGCAGACACTCTGAAATTATCTCTCTGTCCTGTTGGCTGAGTCTGCCGAAAGCGTCCACGTAAGGATATCTACCAAGTGCCACAACCTCAAATCCTGTGAGAAAACCAGCATCACTTCTTTCTGTGAGCATAACAGACATTTTCTTGGCAAGCTCTGACGGTTTGAATGAATATATGTCGGAAGAGTTTATGTAAACTCTCCCGCTAAGTGGACTCAGAGCACGCATGAGTGTCTTGAGCAGTGTAGATTTTCCACTTCCATTCGGTCCCAAAACTCCCAGTATCTCTCCTTTTCTGACACTGAAATTCAAGTCTATCAGGATAGCCTTGGAGTATCCAACACTCAAATCGTGAGCTTTCAAAGTAATAGTACCACCCCTGCTATAACCAAAATGTCAAGAAATAGGGACGCTATTGCATTCAAAGCGACAATTTTTACTCCTAGCTTTCCGAACAATGAGATGTGGAAAGGAAGAGAGTGCTTCACGTAGCTTGTTGAGAGTGTTATAACGTTTCCGAGCATTAACGCTGCAAGCAACCATTTCTTACTTATCTCTCCTCTTTCGAGCAATCCTGCTCCAACCACCACAGCAGCCTTAGCATTTATGAGTTGTGTCGCCACAATCGTAATAACTGGAGGCTCTAAAGGGAGGTAGTATAGGTGCTCTGAAACGGTCTTAAAAACTCCAAG
>JALUWC010000513.1 GCA_027019885.1 Geoglobus sp. | reverse complement strand
CGCTTATTGGCCGAGTTCCGACGTATTCACCAAAGGCAGTGATACCTTTATTGTAAAGAACCATGCCTATTATCTGGATGTTTGCCTGCAAAGCCCTGACAAATATCATGGGCAAAACGCTTGCATATATCAGCTTTATCGGAAATCTCCCTCTTGCACCTCTCACAGCAGTGTGAGCCAGTGGAATTTCAACCCTCGTCCCCTCAGCATAGACAACCAGAAGCACTATGGCTAATGTTGTGAAGAGAGATAGCAATCCACCATTGATGAACAGAAATGCAAGACCATCGGCAGAGAGCAAAGCATTCATGCCGTAGTTCTGGGATATCCAGATCCATCTCGGGATTATTCCAGCAGGCATAATCTGCCTTGGAGGAGTTACCCAGTTGAAAAGCCCGGTTATTATGGACTGGGAAATTCCAGCAAGAATGAATAATGAAACACCACTACCAATTCCCCATTTTGATACAACCTCGTCCATATAAACGATAAGTGACCCTCCGATGAAGAGCTGGAGGAATATCAGAAACGCTATGAATGCAGGGCTTACACCGAGATCTGCTGCTATTATAGGGTTTGGCTTGAGAAAACCTCCAAGAATCTGAGGGAGTGCTTCAAGTGCTATCATCACAAAAACAAGGAACCTCTGGAAATCCTGATAGGCTGCCCTATCATCTGGATCTGTCAGATCAAGGTTCACTATTCCCGCACCAACAAGAAGCTGCAGAATGATGCTCGCTGTAACAATTGGCCCTATACCGAGAGCAAGTATGGAGCCGGTTTTTCCGGCGAATAGAGCTCTATACTGCTGAAATATATCTATGGAGCTCGGATCAAGACCAAAAACAGGAACATTTGTCAGAACAAAATATAGTAAAAGGACAGCCAGAGTCCACATCAATTTTTGATTAAAAGGCACATGCCCTGTGGGTCTCACTACACTCGGAATTCTCTCGAAATATGGTTGTAAAGCTCTTAAGACCTGATCTACCATCTCTACCCCCCGAAGGAATTAAGGATTACTCCTCAACTTCAACCTTACCTCCTGCACTCTCAATTTTCTCAATTGCTTTTGATGTGGCGTACCCAACACTCACAAATAATCTCTTCCTGACATTTCCAGAACCGAGAAGCTTGTAATAACCGATGTCCGAGAGATTTATTCTGTATCCATCACCTTCTTTCTCCGCCAGTCCATTCTCAACAAGTCTCTCAGCTATCGCATCCAGATCTCCAACATTGAGCTCGGGTCTTGATTTCAGATAGTTGTAAAGGTAATCGTCTATTGCACCAACAGCTTTGAGCTCAAACAATCTCTCTTTCAGATCCTTTTCCATCAGATAATAAACTGTGAGCTTTTTAGGTCTTGTGAATCCACTCTTTCCAATCTCGTAAAGTCCCTTTTTGGCAAGTTTGACCGTCTTTATATACTTGTGCTTCAGCATTCCGGCATTTCCCCTTCCACCTCTGTTGCCTCCTCCTCTGTGCCTGTTCTCTCTACCTTTACCGCATGTTCTCGATCCTCTAAACTTCTTGACCTTCTTTTTTGCCATTGAAATCACCTCATCCTGTAAATCAGCTTTGAAATATCCTTTCCATGATAGCCAAGATCCCCTCCATGCCCGTAGTGCCACTTTATGCTCTTCAAACCTCCTCTCGGAGGATGGAGTCTGAAGACTGGTTTAAGCTCAGAAATGTCCTTCAGACTTGCCTTACCATCAACAACAGCTTTTGCAAATTCTTCAATGCTTTCATACCCCGTCTTTTCTTTCACATACTCATCTGTAAGCCTTCTGTCCCCTGTAAGCCTTCCTCTTTTCCTAAGTAGCAGGGCGAGAGTTTCGGCATCCATCTCACCATAGGCTACATAGTCCTTCACAATCTGAAGCATCCCCCTGTAGGAGGGAGTGTCAGGAACAACAACACAGTGATACCTTTTATGCAATCTCAAAAGCCTGAGCGTTTCCTTTATTTTCCTGTGAACGTCAATTTCTCCTCTCAGTCTTATTACAGCTAACACTTCAATCACCTCTTGAGGTATACTGTCTGCTTTAACTCCTCAAATGTTGCCTTTGCAAAGTTTATTGTAGTTTTTGTCTGACCTCTCGTAAATGTCCACACATCCTTCACTCCTGCAAGCTCAAGAACCTTCTTCGCCACATCTCCAGCCACAAGTCCAAGTCCCTTTGGCCCGGGAATGAGCGTAACTCTTACACTTCCAGCAGAACCTGAAACCTTTGCAGGAATGCTGTGATTTCCACCACACCCACATTCCCATGAGCCGCATCCCATGTTTACCCTGAATATGTTTATCTTGGCGTTTCTTATTGCCTTCTGAATTGCAGGAGCGACCTGACTTGCCTTTCCAACACCAATGCCCACATAGCCATTTTTGTTTCCAACAACAGCAGTGACCCTGAATTTCAGCCTTCTCCCGCTGTCTGTCATTCTTTGCACAAGATTTATCTCAAGAACCTCGTCCTCGAGATCTGGCAGAAGCACATCTATTACCTCTGCCTCCTTGACTGGCAGTCCGCTTGCTATTGCCTCATCTATTGTCCTGACCTTTCCCTCAGCCACAAGCTTACCGAGCCTTGTTCTCGGTGTCCATTCCATTCAATCACCCCAATATTTTGGATTTAATCTCGTCAACATGATCAGGCAATTCAGAAGGCTTCAATCCCCTCTTCTCATACTCAGAAAACATCTCAGGATTTGCCTTGTAATACTCTGCTACGTGCTCTCCCCTTATTCTGGACTCATCAGGCAGAATTTCATTGCTGTGAGGGACATTAAGCCCTGAATCAACAGCTCCCTTGAGCACTGCAAAAACCCTTGACCCTTTCGATGGTGTTTTCAGGCCAATATCAAGGATCGCATACTCAATTCCAGCTTCAAGAGCTTTCTTTCCTATGAGCAACCCTGTCAGATAGCATGCAGGAGTGTTGTTCAGATCTCCCTTCCAGCCAAAGTTCTCGAGTTCATTTGAGTCGGCTGAAACAAGTACCCTGTCACCTTCAGGGCTGTATTCAATTATCTGGGCTATAACCCTCTTATTCGTTATCCTTACAACAAGTCTTGGCTTTCTTGAAAGGAGAAGCTTTAATCTTTTCCAGTAATTGGTTTTTCCTTCCCTCCTTCTCCTGTATGGAACTCTGTATCTCGGACCTCTCGCCATTTTATCACCTCAGCATACCATGAACCTCAAGATACTGGTTGAGATGGGAAACACTTCTGAACTCTCCACCCTTCGCCTTTCTGTAGAGCAGTCTGTAGGTTCTTGTATCAATTTTCCCCTCACTTTTCAATTCCCTTAATCTCTTTCTCAGTGCCCTTATCCTCATGATCCATGCTCTTTTCCTTGGCATTCTTGCAGTAGCCCTACCCTTCCTTCTTCCATGTCCTCTCCTTCTACCTTTTCTTCTCTGGGCTTTCCTCTTGTTTATTCTCGCTCTGCTTATTCCTCTGACAGGCTTTCTCTTTATCACTCCCGTCTCAATCAACTCCCTCACATCATCCTTTGTGGCAGCTCCAGCAACCTCATCAAGGGCATTTGGATCTATCCATATTCTATGCTTTCCGCACTTCAGTATTTTTGCTGCCATCTCTCTCTGAAATCTCAAATTCATTTCAATCACCCTTACTGTATGGATTCAGCACCCTAACACCAAGTTCCTTTGCCTTTTCCTCAATTGCGAGCCTCTTCTTCAGACCAACAGCAGATGCTATTCTGACTGCATGAGTTTCAGGATTGACGTTCTCAAGCTCTTTTGTATTGTGAACAAGAACCTCCTCATAACCTGAGGGATGCAAACCCCTCACAGCTTTTGGAGATGAGAAGCCTGGATTTGGTAAAATCCTGCCGCTCCACTTCCCACCATACCTCTCCCTCCACTTGCTGTGCCTTCCCCTCGGTCTTCGCCATCCGAGATCTCTCAGCTTTAATTTTTTATGGGCTTCAAAGTGCCTGAATTCAGGCTTCCTTGATTTTATCTTTCTTCTGAGCCTCATCATCCTTACTTTATCTTTTGAAAGATTTGGATTCATTCAGACCACCTCACGGCTTCTCAACAATATAGATCCCATCCTGAAACACCCTCACATCAAGATTCTTCTTCTTTGTTGCAAGTTCAAGATTTGCAGCAGTCTGTCCACATTCCTCTTTATCTATTCCAGTTACAATAATCTCATTGCCTGAAATTTTAACCTCGGCCCTTCCAAATATCCTCGCTCTCCGGGGATGCTTCTCTCCAAGGAAGTTTTCAATCACAACCTCTCTTCCATCAACCCTGACCTTCATCGGAAAGTGTGAGTAGAGGATCTTCAGCCTGTACTCAAATCCTTCAGTGACACCCCTAACGAGATTGTTAATGTGAGATGCAAATGTTCCAACCATAGCTCTTATTTTTGACTTCTTCTCCTCTGTGTATACTCTGACCTTTCCATCGACCTTTTCTATGCATACCCCCATGAACTTCAGAAACCTTTCGTTCTCACCTTTTGGCCCGGAAACCTTTATTGTATAGCCATTAACACTGTCTCCCTGTATCTCAAGGTTCACATTCTCAGGAATGTCAACAAACCTCTCTTCCATCTCCATTCACCTCAGTAAACGTATGCAAGCAACACTCCACCCAATCCTCTCTCAACTGCATCCCTCTGAGACATCACTCCCTGTGTGGTTGAGACTATGAGTATTCCAAAGTCTCTTGCTGGGAGGTATCTTTTCTCAAACATCTCATACTCTGTTCTCTTGACAGAGAATCTCGGTCTCACTGCCCCGCAATCATTTATGTTGCCGCTTAACTCAACAATGATTGCTCCTCCCTTGTGATCGTCCATCACTTCAAATTCTTTTATATAACCGTATTCCTTCATCACATTCAGCACTTTTCCAACAAGCTTTGATGCCGGTCTTATCTCAACCCTTGACTTTCCAACAAGCTCCGCATTTTTTAGCGCAATCATCGCATTTGCCAATGTGTCACTCAGCATTGCTATCACCTCACCAGTATTTCTTAAATCCAAGCTCTCTTGCAACCTCTCTGAAGCACTGTCTGCATAGATAAAGCCCATATTTCCTCACTACTCCTCTCTTTCTTCCGCATCTCCTGCATGGATTGGCATTCCTACCAAACTTCTTTGTTCTCTCCTTCGCCATAATCATTCAACCTCCACACCAAGGGATTTCAGAAATTCAACAGTATCTTCCTTTGTTACACGATGATTTCTGCCAATCTTGCTCTTGGCAATCTTCCTTCTCGCAACTCTGTATCCTCTTCTTTTTAGAGATACACTCACATCCATGCCGAATATTCCCATATCGGGATCATAATCAACTCCCGGCAGATCAATATGCTCGTGAATGCCAAATGAGAAGTAACCATCACCTATCTGCCTGAAACTGAGTTTGTTTTCATTTACAGTCAGAGCCTTTTTCAAAAATTCGAAGGCGTCCTCCCCTCTTAGTGTCACCTTCGCGCCGATGGCTTCACCTTTTCTTATTCCAAAGTTCCTTATTGTCTTCTTGGCATAGGTTGATGTTGGGGTTTTTCCTGTTATCTCCTCAAGAAGCTTCAAGGCCTTTTTCTGCCTCTCTCCGCTCTCCCCTATGCCGATATTTATCACCACCTTGTCGATGAGCACTTCTCTCATTGCATTCATTGATCACACCCCCAGGTCAATCACAGGCTTCTCATCATCCTTTGAGGCTATAACGAAGATATAATCCTCAATTGTCGTGTAATCTCTTCCCCCGATCTCTATTGTTACAAGATTCGGAGCTGACCCTCTCACAACCTTGTACGTTTTGACTCTTCCGATCTCTCCAGCATGCTGCCCACCTGTAACCATGACAAGAGCGCCCTCTTCAAATTTGAGATGTTGAATCATCTCCTTTTCAGGTATTTTAAGTAGAATGCTATCCTTAGTCTTGAAATCATTCGTTCCGAGAATGTTTGTCCCGTCAAAGAGATTCAGCTGAACCTTTGCCCCTTTAAGAATTGTCTTGTTGTTTATTCTGTAAAGTTTCTTGTCAAAGTCGTCAACCTCTATTGGAACGTATCTTCCCTTCTCATCAAAAACTATCCGGTAATTGAGCTCCATTTTTGGAACAGAAATTATATCAAAGAGCCCCACAGGGAACTTGTAATTCTTTCTCGGAATGCTATCTACATGGATTTCCCCTCTGCCAATCACCTTCCTTGCCTCTCTGGCAGTGTCTGCAAGATCAAGGAAATCTCTCACTATTACAAGCAGGGGCACAGCATCCCTGTCATGGGGTCCAGGAGATGATTTAACAACCCATCTCT
>JALUWC010000512.1 GCA_027019885.1 Geoglobus sp. | reverse complement strand
GATATTAAACACAAGGGTATAGCTTGGCTTTGGCATGGTTACTTTTCTGTGCACCACCGAGGAGAGGTTTGTATATATTATAACATCCCAGCTGCTGAAATTTTTGGGGGATTCTTTTACCTGTGCCTCTGACTCGGCGGTTTTTTCGCTGATAATACAGCCTGCAAGAATTAGTGCTGAAATTGCGACGAGCAGGAGAATACTTTTCATATTCGCCATGAGAATGTCTGTGGCTTTTATTTTCTTCATCGTTCACACCTCAATTAGAAGCCAGTAGAGTTATACAGATGGTTTTTGAAATCTCCTGCTCATAATATCCTCCAGCATCACTCCACAACAACTCTTATTCCTTTCGACTCCACCCTGCCCACCCAGTAGGGCTTGGTTATCCTCTCATTTTCAGGTTTTCCTGTGAAATAAATTGCCTTCAGCAGGTACTCTCCTTTCCTCAGAATCCAGCAGTCTCTCCAAGCTTCTGCTTCCAAAACAAATTTAAGGGATTCCCCGGGCTTTAGCTCCATTAAGTTTTTGTTTGTCATCTGAAACCTCTGAATAACAGGACAGCGATGTTTTGAAACTGGTGTACCATTCGGATAGTAGAAGGCTATATCGTAGTCAATGAGCCACTCCGGCTTCCAGATATTAATGATATTTTTTCCATCATTTTTCAGTATAAATTCTATATCAAAGGCCTCTCCTTCGTTAATGCGGGTTTTCTCCGGCACCGCTGTAAGAGTGAGGTTTCCATGTTGAGGTTGTGCTAAGAGTTTATATGGCAGTGAAGTGTTAAATAGCCATTGAAAAGCTACTATCAGTATAAGAGCTGTTAAAATAAGATAAATCTGTCTCATCATTCCGTTACCCCCAATGCTAACACTAAAAAATAGAAATAACAAAAAATAAAAAATTATCTGTACCCAGCGACAGTGGTCTTTGTCTCGGAAATCCTCCTGATGTTGTCGTGGGTGGAGTCTCCGTGATTGTTTCTGTCTGAGAACTCAAGCTGCATTCCACCGATCCAGCCAGTGCCCATGAAGGGTGTCCATAGTGCAGTGTATCTGTCCCATATGATGTACTTCCAGTGGTACGCCCTTGCGTAATTTGGGTCTGTGTTATCCTGATGTCCCGCATCAAAGTTGTGCCCTGTTTCATGAGCTGTTACGATGCACCTATCCTTAAAACTTGCAGTGTAGCGGGTTCTAGGTTCGGCTACCATTTGAGCAGTCGCAAATCCGCACCATGCGCTCCCACCACAGTACCCGTAGGAACATCCACCCGCCTGTCCATCGAAGTTCTTGCCCGAGAAGAGAAAGGCTAAATCGCTTTTGGTGCTGTCTCTGTCGCTGCTTGCCCTGCCAAAAAAGCTTCCAAGCACATTGCCGCAATCTCCATTGGGTATGTTGGAATAATACCTGTAACTCTTGATGGAGAGTTGCACTCCAGCTGGAGCGTATGCATCGTTTACGCTGGCTATCATGCTGGCAATCTCAGCTGTTGGATTGGAAAACTCATCTTTAAACTCCGTGTCATACCCTGCTAGTAAATCTACAGTAGTCGTTGATAAAGTCCCTGGAAGTGTATTTTCTACCGTCGAGTCCACCGTTTTTAGGTTAATGTGGCTTATCACATCACCATCCAGCGGCATGGGGGTGGCGTTTGTCTTGTCTCTGAGCATTTCTGAGCTATAGATAATGTGAACCACTCTTCCGTTGTACTTCTTGTTTGTCTGGTCTATCACATAATATTTGTCTCCAAGTTCTATCATACCGACGACTACATCACTGCTCACCGTGAAGATGACTCTGCTGTTTTTGATTCCTTCGACTTTGCCTTTGTAGGTGTAGAGGGGTGGAGCTTCCATTATGAATTTACCACTCTGGTTTTCAATGATTATCACGGCATTCTCTGACTGAACCTTCACAGGCATCAGCTGTATTTCAAATTCTCTTCCAAGCAGTTTAATACTCACTGCTCCTGAATCTGCCGCTTTCTTAAAAGTCATAGGGTCTATAATAACCGTTTTGAATTCTTTTAGGAAATCACTGGCCTCAATTGCTGATTTGTTGTATGGTATCTCTTTGAAGAAACTAGAACTCTGGTTTGTGCTGCTTGCTAAGCCAGCAAACACACTCCCAACCAGCAGCATCGTAAGCAGTGCTGGCAGCACGACCTTTATCCATCTACTCTTCATCCAACATCACCTCCTCTTTTTCTCTTTGAGGAGGCCGCCCCCTCTTTCCGTTGTTTAGAAGCAGCTGCTATATAAAACCAGCGAAAGTGTTCACTAAATGGTGAACGCTTTCGTAAGTTTTAAATATTGATTTTTACTCTCACTTTCTCACCTCTTTTTCACGTTCCTTCCTCAGTCTATATAACAAGTAGATAGGGGCAAAGAGCAATGCAGCAATGCTCAGGAGCCAGATAGCCACCATAGCCCACGCTATCAGGTCAGCGCCGGGAAAGTAATTTCTAAAGCTTCCGCCGCAGACTCTTCCCTCTGCAACCGTCACCTCGACCTTCTTTAGCGGGATATTGAAGAAGCCGTAGCCCGTGAGGGAGACATCCCACCTCGTGCCGTTCTTCACGACCTCAGTTACCTTATACCTCCAGATGACGACCTCCCACTCAGCCTTTGCACCTTCTATCGCCATCTCCGCTATCTCCTTTTTCTCGCCTGTTAAGCCTGAGTAGTCGTCAGGAAGAAATACTGGTGAGTAGCACCATATCAGGAGCAAGAGCAACACTGTAATTCTCCTGGGTAACATCTTCTGTCCTCACTTTCAAATCATTTTATAAAGACCCCCAATAGTCTGGCAATTTTATAGATAATTATCCTTAGAACTGCCAAAACCGCAAAAATAAATATAAGTAGAAATAAATATCCAAAAATTTCAACATATTTTATATAAGGAGAAAATTTTTCATAATTATAGACTGAAGTCAAAAATAAAATCACAAACAATATTATCAGGCTAATTACAATAGTCTTATTTAATATTTCATTTAACATTTTTTCAATTTTATTTTTCAGTAGCATAGGCCATGGAAATAACATAACAAAATAAAAAATTATAAAGGAAATTAGTTCACAGTCACACTGAAAGAGTCACTGTCCTGCGCTTTAACCCCCAGTGGAATCTGTTCTTCGGTTACATGGGAAAACATTGCAAAGGAGCCACTAGAAGTGTATTTCACCTTGACTTTTATGAATTTCTCATAGTTCCAGCTGTGGACTACTCCCCAGTATAACACAGTAGCAGGGCCGCAAACCAAGCCATAATTGGGGATTGGCTGACATTCTCCAGAGTCTAAGTAAAATACGTTTGACGGCTGTGGTCCGTCGTAGACATTAATGTAGGTGACTCCATTAGGTATCTTAAGGAAGTAACTGGCAAAACCGAATGGATTCGCATAGGTCTTGACATGGATGTTAACTGTGCCATAATCGTTTACATTGTAGCTGTATTTGTCAGGAAATATATCTATGAACGCATCGACGAGTATAGCGGTTGGCTGAATCTCTGACGCATCTCTAGTTTTAAGGTATACTGTTCCGTTCTTGACGTACCCGTCCTTTAGTTCGAATTGCAGATTTTCCACCTTCTTTATGTGCTCTGGGAGTGGTATCGCAATTGTCTTTTCCGACACCTTTGTAGATACAGCAAACACACCTCCAGCCACCAGCACTACAGCCAGTAGCGCCGGAATTCCTGCCTTAATCCACCTTCCTTTCATTCCTTTCACCTCCTCTTTTTCTCTCTTTGAGGAGGCGCCCCCTCGCGGTAGTCTTAGCGACTTTCTGCTATATAAAACCAGCGAAAGTGTTCACTAAATGGTGAACGCTTCTGAAAGACTTAAATACTGCCAACTTTGGTTGAAAAATTTCCCTCTAATTAACGCCAATACTGGAAAATACCAACGTATCCATATTTTTTGTTACAATAAAACAGGTTTGATTCAAAACCAAGTAGTGCTTAACTTCGCCGAGATGCTCCGGAATAATAAAGCTCCAGAGAATCTCTCCCTTTCCACTAACCAGAGATATATTCTCAGCTGAACCTTTCTTCACGTATATTAGTACATTATCTCCTGAAATCGCCGCTTTAACTTCTGCATCTTCAAACTCTTTTATCCGGCGCACATCTCCTGTTCGTTTAAACATAAGTACATTCTTACCAGAGACTGCCACCAAAAAATCTCCATCTTCAGAAATTTTTAGCAGGTCAACCGGGTGATTTGTGTTATAGCTCCATAGCCTTCCTGTGCTGTTGAAAAAAGATAGCCTACCGCTTACTGTTCCAATAGCAGCAAACTTATCTTGAAAATCCATGGCTTTGATATCTGAGTCCTCCTCCTGCATATAAAGGATTCCATTTTTATCAAAGAAAAATGCCTTATTTTCTGCGATTGCCACACCAAGCTCACCATCCTGAGAGAGTCTGACTTTATACACCCCAGAGACTGGAGCACCACCAGGCTTTATCTTATACTCCCACTTAGCTTTGTTGGAATCAAAAAAAGTTATCGCAGGATACCTGTATCCCGTGCCTACCGCTGCATATCTCCCATAGTAGCTAATTGAAATTGAGTTAATGCTCGTCTCTATTTTTCTGTACTCATGTTTAAGGGCTGAATACCCATGAGCGTCAAACAGATAAACTTTACTTTCAGGGTACCCAAAACCTACAGCAATTAAATTGCCCGCCCCAGAGATCGCCAGCTGGTTTACATTCCCGGTAAGTTCGTACTTCCACTCCAGCGCCCCTGTTCTGTTGAAAAGATAAACTCCGGGAATTTGCTGAGTGCCGACGGCAATTTTATCGCAGTCCTGTGAAGCAGCAACGTGAGTTATCAACCCCTCAACCTCACGCTGCCACAGCATTTTTCCAGTGACAACGCTGAACATGTAAATTCGCCCCTGTTGCGAGGCGATCAGGCAGGAGTCAGAAGGGTGGAGCTTAACGTACTCTCCAAGCTTATATACCCCCAGCACTTCCATGTTTTCCGGGATTTCATTGAAAAAATCTTGTTTTTGTGCACTTTCACCGCCGCTTAGATATATACAGCCTGCTGAGAAGGCTATAAAAACTGCTAAGCCGGTGATGCTGTATGTGTTCATGCTACCACTAAAAAATAAAAGAAGAGAGTATAAAAGTGTTTTTTCACCGAACAATTGCCTCCTGATGCCACGGGTTGGAGTAAATCGTCAGCTCAATGCCGGTCTCAGAGCCAGTGCCGAAGTGTCTGTAGGTGCACTCCGGGTATGGGTTGTGGTAAGAGAAACCTGCACTGGTATCTGTATAGCCGTTGCTCTCTATGATATTAACACCCCCCTGATATTCGTCTGGATAGCCGTAGTTATCCCATTCCTCTCCGGGTGGGTTATTCGGATAGTAATTTGCCTCGCTCCACAGCTCCACCACTTTGTCCCCTAGCCATACCCACTCGTTGTCGTCTAGATGCTTCATGTCATATACATTGGCGTTGATGAAGTACTTCATGTGGATTAGCTCTACCTCGTCCGAAGTTATTCCGTAATTGTCCTCTAAGTACTGAAGTATCCAGTTAACCTCGCTCTCTGGTTCGTAGTATCCCCTCCATGTGAAGTCTATCACAGTGCCATTGTAGAGATGGACCCACTCACCAAGACCGATGTACGTGGCATCTGTTAGGTAGAATCTTAGTCGGTCTCTTACATCAACGTACGCTTCTTCTCCCAAGGGATCATAATAAATGCGGTCTCTTCCGTATTTATTTGGGTTTCCTGCCCCCATATCGGTGCAAGAAGTCGCTGTAGGTGTAATAGATAGGGTAGATATGGCAGATGGTGCCTGTTCGGTACTTGCATTACTGCTCACGCCTTTTCTTTTCAAAAATTCTCTTGCAAATTCAACTCTGTCGATCTTCTTGCCTGTGGTTCTGATCGCAGTTTCTAGTTCTCTGAAAAACTCAGTTATTATACCTTTTTCTCTTAGTGTCTGAAGTATCTGCTCATATTCTCTGTCAACACTCTCTCCATGGTGAAGTAATTTTCGCTTGGTCTCTTTTTCCCAGATTTTTCTGTACTCATTACTGTTTTTCTGACGTTCTATTTCTCTGTCTTCTCTTGCTCGATGGGCAATCACCTCCTGAGGAATTGGCATTTTGGAGTTATTTTGAATACTGTCCTCCGCTAAATCCTTCGCTACCACAATGGGAGTTGGTCCGGTCCTCTCTGCACTGGCAAACACACTTCCAGCCACCAACGCTACAACTACTAGCGCAGGTATTTCTACCTTAAACCAGCTTCCTTTCATTCTCTTCACCTCCTCTTTTTTTCTTTCCGAGGAGGTACTCCCCCTTTCCGTTGTTTAGAAGCTGCTGCTATATAAAACCAGCGAAAGTGTTCACTTTTTGGTGAACACTTT
>JALUWC010000511.1 GCA_027019885.1 Geoglobus sp. | reverse complement strand
GCTCCCGAGCTTTCACACAATACATGGCAGAGTTCTTCCCGCTTTAACGGGTATGAAGCTGGCAAATCCTGAACTGTATCCTGTAGGCTTTTCGGGTGATGGTGATGCCCTTAATGAAGGGCTTGGACATCTTTTACATGCGGCAAAGAGAAACACAGATGTAACGCTTTTCATTCACAACAACGGGGTTTTCGGTCTTACAACAGGTCAGTTCACAGCAACAACTGAAAAAGGCGTAAAAACAAGAACAACACCTTATGGCAATCCTGAGATGCCACTGAACCCATCCCTGATTGCTCTTGTTTCTGGAGCGACATTTGTTGCAAGAGGGTACGCTGGAGACATGAAGCATCTCTCTGAAATCATGTATGAGGCGATAACCCACAGAGGTTTTTCGTTTGTTGAGATACTGCAGCCATGCGTGTCGTTCAACAACACCTGGGACTATTACAGAAAGAATGTTAAGGAAGTGGATACTGCCAGCAGTTTTGAGGAGGCAATACAGCTTACAATGGACAAACTCAGCATCGGAATAATCTATCGAACAGGCAGAGAGACGTTTGAGGAGGAAATGCTGAAAACAAGGTGATTTGGGAATCTGAAAGCTCATCATCACATGGCGGACAGAAAAAAATTATATTACTGAAGCGAAAATAACTGAAAGGATCAGATGAAAAGGGGTAACGATCATGAGGTTCTTTGCCATAGGATTTGGACAGGCAGGTGGAAAGATACTCGACCTGTTTGTTGAGAATGAAAAGCTCAGAGGCTCAAACACTCTGAAGGCAATTGCGATAAACACTGCAAGAACAGATTTAATGGGATTGAGGCACATCCCGCCAAAGAACAGAATTCTCATAGGTCAAACTACCGTCAAGGGTCACGGTGTCGGAACTGACAACAAGCTTGGAGCCAAGATCGCTCAGGAGGAGATTGACACCGTGCTGAATGCAATAGATGAGCTCGGAACGCATGAAATTGATGCCTTTCTGATCATATCAGGCCTTGGAGGTGGAACAGGAAGCGGAGGATCACCCGTTCTTGCAAAGTATCTGTCTGAGATGTATTCCGAGCCTGTTTATACCATTGGAGTTTTGCCTGCACCTGAGGAGGGCAAGCTCTACTCTCTCAACGCAGCAAGGAGCATGATAACGCTGATGAAGTATGTGGATAGCCTTATCCTTGTGGACAATGGTGCCTGGAGGTTTGAGGGATTGAGCCTTAAGGAGAGCTACGCAAAGATAAACGAGGAGATTGTAAGAAGGCTTGCTGTTCTTGCGAGAGCGGGAGAGCCGATTGAGGAAGGACTTGTTGGGGAGATGGTTGTTGACAGCTCTGAAGTGATAAACACTCTTAAAGGAGGGGGGATTTCATCCATAGGATACGCCACACTTCCAGTTGGTGAGAAGAAGAAATCAGGGTTATTGAGCATTCTTCGAAAGAAGAGCACACCTGTTGTCACTGCTGAAGAGGACAGATCAACCAGAATAGCAACTCTCGTCAGGAAGGCTGCCCTTGGGAGACTGACAATCCCATGCAATGTTGGCAGTGCTGAAAGGGCGCTCGTTCTTGTTGCAGGGCCTCCAGAGCATCTTGACAGAAAGGGGCTTGAAAAAGCAAAACTGTGGCTTGAGGAGCAGATATCTGGAGTTGAGGTCAGAGCAGGAGACTATCCAACCAGAAGAACAAAATACATCGCAGCCCTTGTCGTTCTTGCCAATGTAACAGACATACCGAGGGTTAAGCAGCTCCAGAAGCTTGCATCTGATGCTAAGGAGGAAGTTGAGATAGCAGAGAAGGAGAGAATAGAAAAGACAATAGCTCTCTTTGAGGATGAAGATCTTGAGCCGCTATTTTAATTCATCAACTTTTTTGATTGCATAGGGCAGCCTCTCAACAACATCCATAGCTGTGAATGTGTATCCCTTTTCCTCAAAGCAAAGATCTCCGGCAAAGCCGGTTATGAACGCTGCCGCACATGCTGCTCTGAATGGATCGTCATTGATTGCAAACAGAGCACCGGCAACGCCAGCAAGCACATCTCCTGTTCCGCCTACAGTCATTCCCGCATTTCCAGTTCTGTTTATTTTCACTCTGTCTCCATCTGTGATCATGTCCTCTCTCCCCTTCAGTATCACAGTAACCTGAGATTTCCCTGCAACGCTTTTCACAGTTTCCTCATCTGCTTCAACCCCAAATGTTCTGAGAAATTCACCTCTGTGAGGGGTGAGAATCGCATCACACTTCACATCTCCTGTGAGCCCGCCAGCATCAATCACCATCCTTTTCACTTTCTCCGATATCTCTCTCGTTATTTCGCCCTTCTCCTTCGTCCCCATCCCGAAAACAACCACGTCGTGCTTCTCAGCAAGTTCCAGAATTTCAGGAATGTTTTCATGGCTTATCGTGTCTCCCTTCAGCTTTACAGGGATGATCTCAGGGGAAAAGGAGCCTGTCTGACTGTATATGCTCTCAGGAACTACCAGGGTCACAAGATCTGCTCCCGCTTTCAAAGCGGCAATTGCAGAAAGAAAAGGAGCCCCAACATACTCCCCTCCACCCACAACCAGAACCTTTCCGTGCTGACCTTTGTGAGCGCTGAAAAATCTTTTGAATGCAATTTTGAAGTCTCCGGGTCCTGCAATTTTCTCAAAGGCGTCAGGTATTCCTATATCCTTAACAATAATCTCTCCAGCAACCTCCTTTGCTCTGACAAGTCCCGGTTTGATTCTGTGGAATGTGACGGTTACATCTGCTTTTACAGCAGTTTCGTATCTCCCTGAATCTGCATCAACTCCTGTTGGGATGTCAACAGAAACAACAAAGGCTTTTGAGCGATTTATCTCATTCACAATGGTTCGGTATGGCTCTCTCAGCTCTCCTCTGAATCCTGTCCCAAGAAGGGCATCAATGGCTAAGTCATACTCTCCTGATTCATGCTCATCCCACCTCATTATTCTGAATCCCGATTTTCTTAGGATCTCAAGATTTCTTCTGGCTATCTCGCTCTTAACGTCACCTGCCAGTATGATCTCCACATCAAATCCTCTCAGAAACCTTGCTGCAACAAACGCATCACCACCATTGTTGCCTGTTCCTGCAAAAATTACAACTCTGCCCCTATCAAATCTCCTTGTTATCTCCTCTGCAATGCCTTTTCCTGCGTTTTCCATAAGCTGAAGTCTTGAAAGACCGAAATACTCGCAGTTCAGGTCTAAAGCGTGCATCTCATCTGCGCTAATGTATCTCATTGTTCAAATTCTGGCTGGATGCTATTTATATCTTACCTTCCTGCAATTCATTTTCCACAACCAAAAAGTTTAAATATCGTAATATATAGGTTAGAATATGGTAGAGTTTGGTGACAATCAGAACAAAGTAGGGATCGCAAAGGGAACCGAGTTTGAGGAGTACAACGAGAGGGAATTCATGGGAGAATGTAGTGAGGTTGGTCTTTACCTTGCCATGGCAAGGCAGGCAGAAAGAGAGGGATATCCCGAGATTGCAAACATTCTCGTGAGACTTGCAATGGACGAGGCATACCACGCCTCAAGGTTTGCAGAGCTCAATGGCAAGATAAAGGAAACCCTGAAGGAGAGTCTTGAATACATGCTTGAGGGTGAGATGAAGGCAAACGTTCACAAGAGAAAGGTTGCAGTTGATGCAAAGGAAAAGGGACTTGATGAGGTGCATGACATCTGGGATGAGGCATCGAGAGACGAGTTCAGGCATGCAAAGGCATTGAAGGGAATTCTTGACAGATACTTCTGAGAATTAAAACTATATACTTCAATTTCCTTATTTTTTTGTGGATTCAATATATCTCCCACTCCACCATGGGAAAGCTCCCTACTGGCTTCTTTCGAAAATGAAAAGGCTTGCAAAGCCTGTTTTATCTCTCATAGTTGATGAATTTGGAGAAAGGGAGCTGATAAGGAGATTCTCAGATCCAATTTTCTTTCAGAGTCTATCGAATGTTCTCGGTTTTGACTGGAACTCATCCGGCTCAACAACAGTTTTGACGGGTGTGCTCAAATCCGTACTGAATACGGGCGATTTTGAGATAAGGGTTGCGGGTGGGAAGGGGGAGAATGCCATAAAAACAATTCAGGAGATAGAATCTTTTTCAGAAGAGCTGAACATCGCCGAAAACAAGAGAGAAGAGCTTGTGAGAGCGAGCAGATTGTCAGCAAAAATAGACAATGCTGCCTTACAGGATGGTTACAGCCTTTACCATCACTGCATGATATTCAGCAGAAAAGAATGGGTTGTTGTCCAGCAGGGAATGAATGAAGGGCTGAAACTGGCAAGGAGATATCATCACTCGAAGAAACTTCAGGCCGAGGAGCCGCATTCTGGAATAATAACCCAGAGATTTGAAAGCAGTGTTATGGATCTGACATCTAAAAAGAGCAGAGATGCAAGAATGACAATTCTTGACATCGTGAATGATGGAACCTACAGGTTTGACTACTCGAGAGTTCTTTCAATGAGAAAATACAGGGATAGCCTGATTCCAGGGAGAATTGACTGGAAGGCCATTGAAAAGGCGTACAACCTTCAACCAGATAACTTTGAGGATCTGTTGCTTGTGAGAGGGGTTGGAAAATCAGCAGTCAGAGCTCTTGCATTGATTGCCGAGATTGTTTATGACGCAGATTACAGCAGAAAAGATCCAGCGAAATTCTCATTCGCTCTTGGGGGGAAGGATGGGGTTCCTTTTCCAGTAAACAGGTATGACTATGAGAGGGTGATTGAGTTCATGGAATCAGCCGTCAGACAGGCTGAACTTTCAGATTTTGAGAAAAAAGGAATGCTGAAAAGACTTTTCAGACTTTCACCTTCCCGAAGTAGAATCCATCAAGAGTGAATGCCTCAAACTCCTTCATGTATTTGAATATGAATCCGGCAGGCTTTTCGAGATTGACAGCAGTTGAGCTGCAGTACTCATTGAATGCGGGCATGACAATGCACTCCTTACCTTCAGCTCTGCCATAAAGCCACGCTCTCTCTTTTACCCCTCCAACCCTGTCAGGGATAAAAACGGCAGGATGGCTGTGAGCAAGAACGATTCTCTTTCCCTCCATGGCATTGCTGAACTTCCTGTGTCCGTGGGCAAAAACGGTCTTCCCATCTCTGAAAGTGTTATGCACCTCTGCAATTTGATTCAAATACCCATCGTGATTACCTTTCACAATTATCAGTTCCGATACATGTTCCCTTAAATGATGGATGAACCTCTCAGCAGAGCTTAGCTCAGCTTTACCGAGCATGTGCTTTACGTCTCCATTTATGATCAGACGTGATGCCCGGCTTTTCGCATAAACCTCGATCAGCCTGTCCAGTAACGAGAAATCCGGGAAGCCAAGTATTCCCAGATGTAAATCAGCAACAACCATGTTTTTTCCTATTAAAAGCGTGCCATCAGATGAGAATTTCATCTGCTCAGCAACTCCGTTTCAACCTCATCTATGAAGTTCCTCACCTCAATCCCGTTTTCGAGAGCATAAATCAGAGCCACAACCTCGATGTTCAGGATGTTTCCAAGCTGGAGCTGTTTCTGGTTGATCTCAGCTATAACAGATCCCCTATCCTTTCCTGTTTCTGAAACTATTCTGTCAACGATTCTGTCAAATACGCTTTCATCGCTGAATATTCTATTGACATCCGGTTTAAAATCAGGCTCTACATCCTCCTCATCAAGCTCAAATGAGGGATGCAGAAATCCATCAACCTCGTGCAGCAATCCCCTTCTTTCTGCATGCTCAACAACTTTCTTGCTTGTTTCGTGTGAAAAAAACTTCAGGTCGAATGAAAGCGTGTATGTGAGTTCCTTTCTATCCATCTTCTTTTTCCCCTTTGATTTGAAGGCTGATGCTATGGTCTTTCTGAGCATTACTGCAGAAAATCTGAAAAGAAAAATAACAGTTACGATGCCTTTATAAATTAGCCCGCCATCTTTTAGAACATGTTCACGCTCAGGGTGAGGGATGTTTTCAGGCATAGCAGTAATTCTGTCACGATAAAATTCGCATACGGGCTGAACTCGTATCCCGGACAGTTCATAATGCTGAATCTGTTTGGCTATGAGGAAATCCCGTTGAGTCTTTCATCTCCTGACTCTGTTACAGTCAAGGCTGTTGGGGAAACAACGAGAGCTCTTCTTGATGTAAAACCCGGAGATACCCTTGGAGTCAGGGGCCCGTTTGGAAACCCATTTTCCCTTTCAAAAAATGCTCTTATTATCGCTGGTGGAATTGGAATCGCTCCGATGGTGTTTCTTTACAATTCTCTGAAAAAATTTGGAGCAGATGTGAAAGTGGTATATGGAGCAAAAACGAAAGAAGAGCTTGTTTTTTCAGATATGTTTGAAAATGCTGTTTTTTTCACAGAGGATGGCAGCTATGGAAATGAGGGAACTGCTGTTAACGGAGTAATTGATGAG
>JALUWC010000510.1 GCA_027019885.1 Geoglobus sp. | reverse complement strand
GTGCTCATAAACGGAAGGCTGCGCTTCGTTGGAAGCGTGCCCCTTGAGCCCCTGAAGCGGGAGCTTGAGAAGCTGGGGCTCAGGGAGATTAGAGGGTGAGGCGTTAAAACCGAATAATCTACAATTTTCTACTTTCATCTTAATTTGGAGAAGGTATATTCTAGAAAGCTACTACATTGAACAGTATTTTTTTTGTGTTAGGTACAGTGAAAGAAGCCGTTTTAAGAGTTTTTAGCTTTGAAACTTCTCTTATTAAAATACTATTAACTTTGCCTTTAATGTGTGAATTTTCCAAAATCAATGTTAACTCAAATGATACACCGAGAATACTGGTATAACCTGTCTGCTTTATCAGCATTGAGCTCTCCAAGTCCTCATTTATGCTTTCTCAATATTAAAATCCTCTTGTACAGGAGAACATCTCCTCACTAAGCTTTACCAGATGTCCGTTGTATAGTTTCAATAGTTTTAATATATTAGTTTTAATATATTTAAATTGGTTTATAGGTTTGGGATACAAAGCCTCGGAACTTGGGGTTCAAAGGCGATATAAATAAATACCCCATTTCACCATAAGGGACTTTGAAAATAAGTGCTGGATTCGGGAAGTGAGAGGTATGATGTAGGTGGACCTATGAAGAGTGTTGGAGATAAGGGACATCATTGAGGTGTCCGATCTCTACCATTAGGAGCATTAGGAGGATAGTATAATGCTTGATAGTAATAACAAAGAGAAAAAATTCTTTGATTCCCTGAAAAATATCTTCATCGGCGCACCTGTGGAAGGGGCTTCGGGCTATATAAATCTCATGCGCATTAAAGCTAAGTACTTTAAAAGAGTTATGGAGCCTTACCTGAAAGAGGAGATTGACCAAGCTCTTCAGCCATTCCCCGACTTCCGTGAGGAGCTCTTTGACAAACTCTACACATTCTTCCGCCGTTATTTCACCGATAGCGGCTCCATAGGCTTTTTCTTTACCCCTTATCATCATAGCGTCTATGAACGCGTTTACACCGACGATCGTGATGTGATCCTGTTCTGGAAGACCGCACGCCTTTACTATGTTAAGACCGACCGCCTCTTCCGTAGCATGGATGTGGAAGTGGATGGCTTTCGTTTTCACTTTGATGCATCTACACTGGAACACAAAAAAGCTAATGAAAAACGGGAACTGGTGTTTGAATTTAAGGAACGGCGTGAGGATGGAACATTTGTATTTGTGGTGAATTATTCGGAGAGGGGCAGGAAAACCCGCATGGACGAGATTCGCCGTGCTATCAAAAATGCACTTGGGTTGCGCAAATACACTGATGCGGTACCTTCCGAGGATGTGCTTGAGCGTGCTTTTCGCCTCTTTGAGAGGCAAAGTGAAGTGGATTACTTCATCTGCAAAGACGCAAAGTCATTCCTGCGGGAACAGTTTGACTTATGGCTCTGGCAGTATGTTCTTGGAAAACCGGGAGAAGAGCCACAGACGGAATGGACTGAAACGCGACTGAAGCAGCTGCAAATTCTCAAGCGCATAGCATATAGAGTGATTGACTTCATCGCAGCCTTTGAGGATGAGCTGGTGAAAATCTGGAACAAGCCCAAATTTGTTCTCCGGTCTAATTATGTAATCACTCTTGACAAGATTGCTGAACGCAAGCCTGAGCTGGTGGAACGCATTATTGCCCATCCCGGCTTTGAGCAACAGGTGAAGGAGTGGCAGGAACTTGGCATTGTCGGCGAGGACTTTTCACCAAGTGCCATCTGGGAGATAAATCTGATAGGCAAACAACTGAGCGACCGCTATCGCTACCTGCCCATTGACACCCGCTATTTCAAAGACCTGGAGCTGGAGATTCTTTCCCTTTTTGACAACTTAGACGAGGCTCTGGACGGCTGGCTCATCAAGAGTGAAAACTATCAGGCACTGAATACGATTTTGCCAAAGTTTAAAGGAAAAGTGCAAACTATTTACATAGATCCTCCTTTTAACTTAGATAACAGTACAGATTATTTTTATTATGTAAAATATAAAGATACTACATGGATAACTTTGCTTGAAAATCGTTTATCAATAGCTCGAGATTTACTTTGTGATTCAGGAAGCATTTTTGTTCGTTGTGATTATCATGGGAACATGTTTGTAAGGTTGCTAATGGATAGTATCTTTAGACCATCTAACTTTGGTAATGAGATAATTATCAACCGTTTTAGGAGACAGCTAGGCGAACTTACCCGTTTTAATGTGGCAACTGATAGTTTATTTTATTATACGAAATCCAAAAGTCCATTTTTTACAACTGTTTATAGAAAGCGCATCTGTTCATTCTGTGGTCAAGAAATTCCACCTAAATGGCGTCCAATGAGTTCTCCAGGTCTCCGATACCCTCCTGAGCGGATTATTTTAGGACGTAAATTGTTACCTCCTAAAGGGAGGCATTGGACGTTTTCCCAATCGAAAATAGATGAGATGGAAAGAGATGGAAGGATAAGGATAAATGAAAGTATTACTTACACAGATCTTGAGGGAAATCGTATTCGTGGATTGCCCGAGTATCTTCAAACAGAAGAAACACCAGTAGATTCTCTGTGGACAGATCTAAAAGGTTATGTTTTTGGTTCTCAATTTCCAACAGAAAACCCTGAAGAGTTGATAAAACGAGTAATTGAGGTGTCTTCTCCAGAGGGCACTATTGTTATGGATTTCTTTTTAGGATCCGGTACAACTACATCTACTGCCCATAAATTGAGAAGAAAATGGATAGGGGTGGAAATGGGGGGGCATTTTTACTCCATCGTGCTGCCACGTATGAAAAAAGTACTTTATGGGGAGCAGTCAGGTATTTCCAAAGAAGTCGGTTGGCAGGGTGGCGGTTTCTTTAAATACTACGAACTGGAACAATACGAAGACGTACTGCGCAAAGCTCACTACGCCGACGATGCCCTGTTCCCCGCTCCTGACGAAGACCCCTGCCAGTATATATTCATGCGAGACTTGAAGATGCTGGAGGCGCTGGAGGTGGATCTGGAGCAGGACAGGGTTCGGGTGGACCTGAGCAGGCTCTACAGGGATATTGACCTTGCGGAGACTCTCTCTAATCTTACAGGCAAGTGGATTAAGCGCATCCATCCAGACCCCGAAAATCCTACCCGTCCAGGCGAAGTTGAGTTTGCGGACGGAACAAAGGCAGACCTGAAAAATCCTGACTGGCGTCTGATCAAACCTTTAATCTGGTGGTGAACCATGAGCCGGGTTCTGCTGCAGAACATGGTTGAAGACATTCCTGATGACAGCTTACCTACGAATTGGCTGGATTTTGACTTTGCATTTTTCTCAAAAGAAAAAATCCTTTGGGATCACCAGAGAAATGCACTTAGGAATGCCCTTAAACTTCTCTGGAAGTATTATGATGACTTTATGGACTATCAGCCACACGAAATGGAACAGGCTAATGTTGAACGCAAAAGGCTACTCTGGCAGTGGTATCTTGATAACGGTTTACATGAGGATTTTTCCGTTGACCTCAGCAGATTGAAGTACCGTGTTGCTTCGCTTCTTCGGGAGTATTACGAGGCGGACAGTGAGAATAAACTGTCCTACGAGAACTTCATAAATCGTATGAGCTTCTGGATGGCAACCGGAAGTGGCAAAACGCTGGTTCTCATAAAACTAATTGAGTTGCTCTGGCGGCTAATCCGGAGGGGAGAAATTCCGCCCAACGACATCTTAGTTTTAACTCACCGGGATGACCTGATTGAACAGCTGAAGCGTCATGTGGATGAATTTAACCAGAACCGGAGCGATTTCCGCATAATCCTGCGAGAGCTGCGTGAATATGCTCAGAGCAAGCGAGAAACTACGCTATTCCGTGATCGGGATGTAACTGTATTCTACTATCGATCTGACAATCTAAGCGATGAACAGAAGGAAAAAATTGTGGATTTTCGCAATTATGATAACAATGGGTACTGGTATGTGCTGCTGGATGAAGCTCACAAAGGCGACAAAGAGGAGTCTAAACGCCAGCACATCTATAGCATCCTTTCCCGCAACGGTTTCTTATTTAACTTCTCCGCTACCTTCACAGATCCCAGGGATATCGCCACCACGGTTTTCAACTTCAATCTTGAGCGCTTTATCCAGAAAGGTTATGGTAAGCATATAGCAATTCTGAAGCAAGAAATGCGAACATTTCGGGACAGAGAGGATTACACGAATGAAGAAAAACAGAAGGTGGTCCTGAAGGCGCTTATGATGCTTGCGTATGTGCGCAAAATCTATGAGGTAATCCGAAATGTAAAGTGTGGGCTTTACCACAAACCGCTTTTACTGGTTCTTGTAAATTCGGTAAATACAGAGGATGCTGACTTACTGTTGTTCTTCCGTGAATTGGTGCGCATAGGCAAGGGTGATATAAGTGATAAGCTATGGCAACAGGCGAAAGAAGAGCTGTCTAATGAATTGAGGGAACATCCGAAATTTATGTTTGAGGAGGAACGAATTGAAATAGATGAAGAAATATTTCAAAATTTAAATTACGCTGATATTCTTCGCTGGATATTTAATTCCGAAGGAAGTGGCGAAATTGAGGTACTTATACGTCCATCTAACCGGCAGGAAATGGCATTCAAGTTAAAAAATGCAGAACAACCATTTGCTCTCATTAAAATTGGTGATATCTCTAAATGGCTTAAAGATAAGCTAACAGGTTACGAAATCAATGAACGATTTGAAGATGAAAGCTATTTCGCTAAGCTTAACGAAGACGACTCAGCCATCACAATCCTGATGGGCTCGCGTACCTTTTATGAGGGGTGGGATTCCAACCGTCCTAATGTCATTTGCTACATAAACATTGGCGTAGGAGAGGATGCCCGGAAGTTCATTCTTCAGTCAATAGGGCGCGGAGTGCGAATTGAGCCAATGAAAAACCGGCGAAAGCGATTACGCCCTCTCTACAACGCTGGAGAAGTTTCTAAAGAGCTGTTTGATGAGCTGAAAAATAAAGTACAGCCCTTAGAGACACTCTTCATCTTTGGTACCAATCGGCAGGCATTGCAGGCCGTTCTTGAGACTCTACCACAGGAGCGAGAGAAAACCGGTGAGCAGCAATTGACTCTGTTTGATGTTAATCCTGAAGCCAATGAGCGTCTGCTTCTTATCCCAATTTACAGGAAGGCTATGCGACCGTTCATTGAAGTACACAGATTAGCAAAGTTTGAAGTGAATCAAAGCGAATGGGAGGTGATGAAGCAATTAGTCCAGACCACCGATGACCGTGTTCTACTCATGCTTCTGGATGCATCTCCTCATCAGGTGAGGGTTTTACGAGAAAGTATCAGTAACCCTGAAGAATTTTATAGGTTTAACGAACAAAAGCGCAGTGATTTATACACACTACTTCGACAAATTGTTGATTTCTTTGGGGTCGTTCCAGAAGAGGTTGAGCAACTGAAGGAACTGGAAGACGAAATCCGGCATTACAAACACATTACCGTTACTCTAACAGACATCCGGGATTTAGAGAGAAAAATATGGCGTGTAAAGCAGTATCAGGATGCAGGTGCAGTAGAAAGGGAACTCAAAGAGAAGTTTACTAAGGGAGAGATAACTCTGGATGAATATACAGAAGGAATAAAACGAGCAGCTCAAATGGTTAAAGAGGAGTCGTTTGAGTATAATGGAAAGCGAATCATTATTAAGCACATTGCACAACACTACTATCTACCGGTAATACTCAGCGAGGACGAAAAAGTGAACTACATACGGCACATTATTCGCACACGCAGCGAAGTGCAGTTTATAAATGAGTTGGAGCAATATCTTAGTCGTCCTGATAACAAGTTTCAGGAGTTTGACTGGTGGATGTTCAGCAAGCTGGATGAGAGTCTAGATGAAGTTTATATTCCATACTATGACCCACAGATGAATCGTATCGCAAAATTTAATCCAGATTTCATTTTTTGGTTACAGAGAGGTAAAAACTATTCTATCGTGTTTATAGATCCAAAGGGTATAGAGCACAGGGATCCTGACAGGAAAATAGAAGGATATAAGCAGGTTTATGAGCAAAACTCTAATACTAAGGTATTCCAATATGATGAACTTCAAGTTAGAGTGTTTTGTTTCATGTGGACAACAGATTTGAATAGACTGCCAGAAGGCTTTGGTTATAGTAGTTATTGGGTAGACAACATTGACAAAGTGCTGGAAAATGTTATACAAAATACATAGTAATGATTTACTTGGGTATGAGATATATAACTCCCTACGCTCATAAAACCACTCACACATCTTATATCTACCACTTGGAAGCATTTTTATAGAAGCATTTTTATAACATTTCTACATAAATTTATCACATGCTCATTCTGATATGCGGGCTTCCGGGCACGGGCAAGAGCACCATAGCCATGCGGCTGGCGGGCAGGCTCAGAGCCTCGCTGCTGCGCACCGACGTGGTGAGGAAGAGGCT
>JALUWC010000509.1 GCA_027019885.1 Geoglobus sp. | reverse complement strand
GATAATGCTTGATCTGCTCCCGCATGACATAACCCTGATAAACTTCTGCCAGATCGGAATAGCAGATCCGCCTGTTGATGTCTATCAAAAGAGTATGTATGACATCACTGTGAGTATAAAGAAAACTTATGAACATCCCAACAGATACTTGTTTGAGATAGAGCACTCTGCCCTTCAGAACCTGACAGACAGGATCGGAATAATGTTCACAGAAGGTCTTCTGATCAAAGACCTGGCAATAAAATCCAAGGACGAGTTTATCTGAGAGGCATTCCAAAGATTTTATATTTTATTAAATGCAATGAGCCACAGATGCTGGAGAAAATAAGACACATCACGAAACTCGATCCAGACAGAGAGAACACAGCAGAGATCATAAGGGCTGTTGTGGAGAGCGGAACAGACGCTGTCATGGTTTCTGGAACTCAGAATGTAACGTTTGAGAAAGCCAAGAGACTTTTTCAGGAGATAAAGGAGTACGGACTGCCAACGATACTCGAGCCATCAGATCCTTCAAACGTTGTTTATGACGCAGATTACATCTTCGTTCCCACAGTGCTGAATTCTGAAGATGGAGAGTGGATAACGGGAAAGCATTCGAGATGGGTTGAGATGAATCTCGAAAATCTTGATGAATTCAAAGAAATGCTAAGCCTGAAGGTGATGCTTGAAGGTTACATAGTTCTGAATGAGAGTTCAGCTGTTGGGAGGGTTACAAGAGCGAAATGCCGCATTACACTGGACGAGGTGATTGGTTACGCTGTTGTTGGGGAGGAGATGCTGAATCTTCCCATTATTTACATAGAATACAGCGGAATGTACGGGAATCCTGAGGTTGTTAAAAGAGTGAAAAAGTCTCTCAGAAGGGCAAGGCTGTTTTATGGTGGTGGGATTGATAGCAGGGAAAAGGCAGCGGAAATGCTGAAATATGCGGACACAATAGTTGTGGGAAACGTCATTTATGAGAAGGGAATCAGTGCCTACCTTTCCACGGTACCATGAAACTGCTGAAAGCGATATGGAGCTTAACCAGGCTTGAACATGGTTTGATATATGGACTGGGTGTTGTTGCAGGTGTCTTCATAACCCTCGAATACCTTGACATAAGACTTTCAGTTTTTGGATTTCTAACAGCCCTTTTCCTCCAGGCATCGGCTTTTGCGCTGAACGATTACTTTGACTATGAGGTGGATGTTGCAAACAGAAGATTCGACAGGCCAATTGTGAGAGGTGACATATCAAGGAGAGATGCCCTGATAATCTCAATCATTCTTGCCATTCCGGGATTTCTGTTCGCTTATGCTGTCTCACTTCTCGCATTAATTCTGGCTGTTGCGATTACCTTCCTGGGATATGCATATGATATAAAGCTGAAGGAGTACGGCATTGCCGGAAATGTCTACATAGCATTCTCCATGGCAGCGCCCTTCATATTTGGATCAGTGGTTGCAGGCACTCTCAATACCCAGATTGCCATTCTTTCAGCAATAGCATTTCTCTCAGGGCTTGCGAGAGAGATAATGAAGGGGATAGAGGATGTTGAGGGGGATGCCATAAGAAATGTCAGAACAGTTGCAAGGGTTTATGGTGTGAGAACTGCTGAGAAAGCATCAGCCTACATTTACATGGTATCAATCGTACTGAGCTTTCTTGTTGTTGCAATTCCAGAATACATGGATGTGAAATATCTGATTCCAGTTCTCATCTGCGATTATATTCTCGCTAAAACTGCAAGGAGTCTCTTTTATGGTGCTGAAAGAAGTGAAATAGGAAAAATGAGAAAGAGAACCATGATTGCTCTTCTTTTCGGCCTCATCGCATTTATTCTCGGTTCAGTCTAAACTTCTCTTCCAAAAAATTTATCCCTGCAATTGAATACCACTTCATGAGGTGAGTCTATGCTGGACGAAAAGCTTAGGTTGGAGCTTGCAGAATTTTCAGCAAAATTGATGGCTTTAACAGCTCAAACAGCACCAAAATCGAAAGGGGAGGATAGCATAGAGATCATTATCATAAAAGGAGACGAGAAAGACAGGCTTGCAGAAAAAATGATTGAGATGGCGGATGAGAGAGAGAAAAACTTTATAAGAGATGGAAAGAGCGTCAAAAAGGCTGATGCAGTCATTCTTATTGGTGCCTACGGTGAGGAGTCCGTAGGACTTGACTGCGGTGCCTGCGGGTTTGACAGCTGCAGAGACTTCAGAAATGCAGAGAGAAAAGAGAGAAAAGACTTTGTTGGACCAAACTGCGCATACAAGCTCATAGATCTTGGCATAGCAATTGGCTCAGCAACAAAGCTCTCTGCAGTAATTGGGGCAGACACGAGAGTTATGTACAGAGTCGGTGCTGCGGCAAAGAAACTTGGATTTGCGAAAAGCGATGTTGTGCTGGGGATTCCTGTAGCAGTGACTTCCAAAAATCCGTTCTTCGACAGATGATTCTCGATTTTCCATCCACAGATTTTTCCAGAAAGCTCTCCTTTAAATTCAATTATGACGAATTCATAATAAGAAGGTGGGAGCGATTTTTTGGCAGGGATGAGACTGAGAGGCTTGTTAAAGCCATGGAAAACATTCCAAAGTACATAAGAGTTAACACATTAAAAATAGGAGAGGATAAGCTCGTAATGAGGCTTGAGGACAGGGGATTTTCAATCAAGAAGACTGAGGTTCCATTCTGCTATGAGATAAAGGGAGAGCCCTACAGCATTGGTGCAACTCCTGAGTATCTCATGGGATACTATTACGTGATGGATAAGAGCTCGTGCATCCCGCCTTTGGCTCTTGAACCAGAAGAGGACAATCTTGTTATTGACTTTGCCGCCTCACCGGGTGGGAAAACAACGATGATTTCACAGATCATGAACAACAGAGGGAGAATAATTGCAATAGAAGGGAATAGAGATAGAATTCCTCCACTGATTGACAACATACACAGAATGGGCGTTTTGAATGTCGCAGTGGTTAATATGAACTCGACAGAGTTTTTCAGAAAGAAAATAGAGGCGGACAGAATTCTGCTTGATGCTCCATGCACAGGTGAGGGCATAATACACAAGGATCCATCCAGAAAGGTGTCAAGGGGTGAAAAGGATATTGAGTTCTGTTCCTCTCTCCAGACAAAAATGCTGGAATCAGCCATAAAAACCCTGAAAAAAGGTGGAATCCTTGTTTACTCTACCTGCTCCCTTGCTCCAGAAGAGAACGAGCTTGTGATTAACGAAATGCTCCAGAAGTTTGACATTCACCTTGAGAGAGTTGATTATGGCAACCCCGCACTAACCGAGATTGGAGACTTGAGACTTGATTCTGAGATATCAAAGGCAAGCAGACTGTTTCCCCACATTCACAGAACTTCCGGATTTTTTTTGGCAAAAATTGTAAAGGAATGATCTTTGCACAATTTCCTTTGAAAGTTTTATAATGGTTGAGGTCACATATTCACAATGAAGTTCAGAACGAAAACCGCATTTGCAGTTGCCGGAATAATAGTGGCGTTTTACATTGTGAACCTCTCAATAATGACATACCTCATTTTCAAAACGAATCAGGATTACCTTTCAAGCCTACTTGATGAGAGAGAGTCATCCTTCAGGGAGATGATATCAGATGAGATTTCAGAGCTGAGGTCATATCTAAAGCTGTTTGTATTGCAGACAGAAATGTCAGATGATTTTGAAAGGATAAAAGATGCCATGGAAAACAACAACCATCTCGATGCATTTGTGATCGCGAACAATAGCGATATAACGATGCTATCAAAGAAGAATATAAGCGAAAATGAGCTCACCCTCCTCTCCAAGAACACAATTCCAGGAAAACGTGAGACAATGGAGTGCGGGTTTGAAAAAAAAGAGAGGCTGTACATGGTGTGTGCTTACTCATCAAAGAACGGTACTGTGTACACTCTGATAGATGATGTTGACGGGAAGTTTTTTGAGGATACCCGACCGCTCCTTGCACTCGACATTTTCTATTTCTCTGAAAAGCCTCCTTTCAATGACAACCCTCTGATAAGTGTAATTCCAGCAGAGAAAATTGGGGGAGGGATTGCAGGATACTTTGTCATAGGTTATGAGAGACTAACAACCAGTACTGCCATTCAGAACATAGAGGTGGGCGTTCTTGTTTTCACGTTATCCGCATTTCTCTTCTCAACCATAGGATATGTTCTCTTCCAGAAAGACGTCCTCAGAAGAGTTTACACAATAAGAGATTTCATGATAAGAGTGAAGGAGCACAGATTCAAGTCTAGTGAAAAAATTGAGGTTGGAGGGAACGATGAAATTACAGAACTTGCTGAGTCAATAAACTCAGCGCTGAATGAGCTTGAGAAGAGCAGAAATGATCTTGAAAGAACTCTTGAAAATTTAAGAGTTCTCAACAGAGTTCTGAGACATGATCTGCTTAATGACCTAACAGCGATAAGAGGTTTCGCTGAAATGGGGAGTGACGAAAGCGAACTGTGTAAGAGGGTTATTGAGAGAACAGACAAAGCAGTAAGAGCAATCAGAATGCTCAGAGATGTTGAAAACATAATCAAAGATTCTGATCTGGAGAAGTTCAGGCTTTCAGAGGTCATAAAAGAGGTCATGGAAACTTACGATGTTGAATTTGAGATTGATGGCGACGGGGATGTGATTGCTGACAGTGGTATTTACTCGATTTTCGATAACATTGTGAGCAACGCAATCAAACATGGAGGGTCAAGGAAAATCAGATTTGAGATAAAGGGTGAAGGGGATTTCATACGTGTTGTTGTGAAAGATTACGGAACCGGGATCCCGAAGGAGTTTGCGGATAATATCTTTGATGAGGGCTTCAGCCTCTCAGACAGTACAGGCATTGGGCTTTACATTGTAAAAAGATTCATGGAGAAATATGGAGGCTCAGTCAAGGCTGAAAATTCGGAAAAAGAGGGTGCAGTATTCCATCTCACATTCAGGAAGTTTACGGATGGTAGTCAATCTCAAGAAACCTCTTCATCAGAATGAGATCCGAGAGCATCCTGTGATATTTCCTGTTTATCCTGTATCTCAGAACTCTTATGTACAGCTTCCAGTCCTGACTTTTGCTCCTCCACTTATCGGCGAATTCAACAAGTGTGATTTTTCCATCCATATAGTCAAGCCAGTCCTGAATGAACTCCTTTTCTTTTTTTGAAAGGCACATGTTGAAAAGGCCATTATAGAATATAATAATCTTTACCTTATGTTTCCCCTCAAAAATGAGACAACAACTCCAGCAGAGGACAGGAGAGCAAAAACTTGAAACGAAGTTTTCATTGCACTCATTAGACTGTGGATTTCAATTTGCCTCACCAGAACATTTCCAAGAAGCAACGTGAAGATGAACATGACAACTGCCATACTCATCGTCTGTCCAAGTACACGCATTGTTGAAACTGTGGCTGAAGCGATCCCGTAATGCTTCTTATCTACAGAGCTCATTACGGCATTGGTGTTTGGAGAGCTGAAAAAGGCAAAACCAAGACCCATGAGCACAAGATAGAACAATATCACTCCCAGATGTGTTGTGTTGGTGAGAGTGGAAAGAAGGGCCAGACTTATTGCATTTAGCGCCATGCCACCTGAAGCTACAAACTTTGGTTCTATTCGATCAGATGTCCAGCCTGCAAGAGGGGAGAGCAAAGCCATGACAGCAGGCTGGGATACCAGAACAATCCCTGCAATCTGCGGATCAAGACCGAGGACTATCTGGAGGTATATGCTCATGAGGTAAACAAGAGCGAAGGTGGCGGAATAGTTAATCAGTGCCGAGAGATTTGAAAGTGTAAACGGCATATTTGATGTGAAAAGCCTGATATCTATCACCGGATGCATTTGCCTGCTCTCCCACAGAAGGAAAAGCAGAGACAGAAAAGCTGAGAGTGGGATGAACAGAAAATAAACTCTGTCTGATGATCCTACAATAAACAGAAGAACTGCAAAAGCATACAAAACCGATCCAAAGAGATCAAACTTTTCCCCGATATTCCCATCCTTTTCCCTGCCTATTTTCTTCATTGATATGGTCAGAGCAATTACCCCAAGGAGAAACGTGAGTATGAATATACTTCTCCATCCAAGATTTGACGTCAGGATTCCGCCCGCAAAAGGCCCGAGACTTAGCCCTACGTAAACAGCAGCCGTATTTATCCCGAGTACCTTACCTCTCTCCCTTTCGGGAAAGGCCGAAACCAATATGGCTATGCCTGTTGAAAATATCATCGCACCTCCTATTCCCTGAAGGAATCTCATCAGAATCAGTTCATTGGAATTGATGGTAAACGATGCGAACAGTGAAAAAAGAGAGAAAAGAAGAGTGCCAAGAAGAAATATCCTCTTTCTCCCGTAAATATCCGATAACCTTCCAAATGGTATGAGAAACATCGCAGAGGATATCAGAAAACTTGTGGCCATCCAGTTCATTTCCACAGTATTTGCAGAGAACTCAAATGCTATAGAAGGGAGAGCGACATTTACAGAGGAGAGTGTAAAGGGTGTGAGAAACGAAGTT
>JALUWC010000508.1 GCA_027019885.1 Geoglobus sp. | reverse complement strand
ATCCTCCCTTCAGTGAAAAGACTCAGCGATGATGAAATTCTTTCTCTCTTCAACCTTGAAAACTTCGAAGAGGATTTGAGGAATTCACTCCTGAAAACTGAAATGCTGAGAAGAAGATTCAGACATGTAGCAGTTAGAAGTTTCATGATTCTCAGAAACTATCTCGGAAGGGAGAAAAGTGTCTGGAGGCAACAGCTCAATGCTGACACTCTGCTCAGACTCCTGCTAAAAGAGTTCGGATACGAATTTCCCGTAATCAGGGAAACGTTTAGAGAGATAATGGAGGATGCAATGGACATAAAAAACGCCATTGACTATCTTTCGAAAGTTGGGAAAGAAATTGAGGTTGAGATAACCAGAATCCCGTATCCAAGCCCCTTCGGGCTGAATTTGTACATCATGGGCGAGGAGGACGTCGTGCTGATGGAGGACAGAAGAAAGGTTCTGAGAGAGCTACATGAAAAGATACTGCAGGTGATTTCAAGCTGACTAAATCTTCCAGTTTTTCATGTCTTGGCTCCATACTTCGCCCATATCGCACATGTTCCCTCAAAGCTCACCATGCATGGTCCTATGGGATTGCGGGGTGTGCAGGCAGTCATGTAAAGGTCGCACTCAGCTGGAGTTATGAGACCCTTGAGAACCTCTCCACATCTACAGTGCTTTTTCCTCTTATCCTCCACAGGCTCGAAATCTGAGAAAACATCTTCAAAAACCCTCTCAGCATCCTTATTCTGGAACTCTTCTTTAAGCATTGCCCCCGTATCGGGTATTGTCCCAAATCCTCTCCATTCGCCATCTGAACTCACAAAAACTTCATCCATTGCTTTCTGAGCCAGAACATTTCCCTCATACCTAACTGCCCTTGTATATTCGTTGAATACTCCGTATTTCTCTTCGTTTACTGCCTTAACGAGCATGTAAACCGCAAGCATAACATCCTGTGGCTCAAATCCAGCAATAACCATTGGAATGTCGTATTTGGTGTATCTTTCATAAGCCCTAACTCCAACAATTGTTGAGACATGACCGGGATTTATAAAGGCATCAATCTTCATTTCGCCTTTGATTATTGCTTCAATAGCAGGAATAAAGTACCTGCATGCTGAATAAACATGGAAGTTTTCAGGAGAGTCTTTTATCGCAACAGCAATTGAAGGCATCGTTGTCTCAAATCCAATTCCAAAGAAGACAACATCTTTATCAGTATTTCTCGCAATCTCAACCGCATCAAAAACGCTGTAAACGATTCTAACATCCTGTCCCCTGCTCCGGTAGTAGAACAGACTCCTGTCCTGAAAGGGAACCCTCGCCATGTCGCCGAAGGTTGTCAGGATGACATCCTTTTTCTCGATAAGATAAAACACCTTCTGCAGATCTTTATCCGGGATTATGCACACAGGACAGCCTGGTCCGGCAATGAGCTTCACATTTTCAGGAAGCAAACTCCTGAGATTGTATTTTGAAACGGTGTCCTCATGGGTTCCGCAGAGGTGCATTATGGCTATCTCCCTTCCCTGCGAGATCTCCCTTATCCTTTCCCTTACTCTTCCAGTATCTGTCTCCATAGATCCTCGATCTCCTCAACCTCTTTTTTGCTAACCTTCTGAATCGCCATCCCAACATGGACAAGAACGTAATCCCCAACACCCACATCATCAAGCAGATCGACCCTGACCCTTCTTCTGGCTCCTTTCAGATTGACAGTTGCAAATGGCCACTCAATTTCAACGATTTCAGCCGGAACTGCAAGACACATCCAAAACCCCCCTCAGAAACTCAATCCATTCATCAAATCCTATGTTCTGTTTGAGGTCCATCCTTATTACCTTTGCCCTTCCATTCAGATTTCTCGCATCTCCTTCCATCTTATCAACATCTGAATCAACAAATTTCGCCAGCTCAATTTTGTTTATGATTATCACATCTGCCAGCCTGAATATTTCAGGATGTTTCTCAATCACATCATCTCCTTCTGTCACGCTCACCATCACAACTCTCACATCCTCTCCAAGATCAAAGTCAACAGGGCAGATGAGGTTTCCGACATTTTCGATGAGAACGAGATCCACATCCTGAAGCTTCCTGATGCTTTTCCAGACAAGACGAGCATCGAGATGGCACTCTTTGCCCGTGTTGATCGCCTCGGCCAGAACCTCAAGCTTTGAGACCCTTTCATAATCCGCCTTGCAAACAACATCTCCCAGTATCACACCTGTTTTCACATCTCTCATGCTTTCAATTGTTTTCTCAATAAGCAGTGTCTTGCCTGAACCTATAGCGCCCATAATGTTCACAGCAACAATCCCATTCTCTTTCAGAAACTTTCTGATTTCCCGTGCATATCTCCTATTCTCGCTAAGAAGATTTACTTCAGCATCTATCTCAACCCTGTGCATCATCCACCTCCATAACAATGCTTTTCAAAACAATTTCCTTACCTCCCCTGACAACCATCCTCCCACCACACTCACATAACCCGTAAGGTGTCGGTTTCTCCTTTCCGCAATTGGAGCATGTTACCTTAGCCTTAACAACAGATATATCAAGCTCCGCATCTTCTGCAACTGTTTCCCTGCTTATCGCCCTGAAACAGAACTCAAGCTGCTCTGGATTGATGAGCAAGAGCTCTCCAATCTCAAGTCTTATTTTTGTGACAGTTCTGGCTCTCTTTTCCTCAGCTATCCTCACCACGTTCTCAAGAACTGTCAGAGCAAAGCTCATCTCGTGCAACACTCAAATAATGGGTAACTGTAATAAAACCCTTTTGCAGTCAATTGCTGTGTTCAGGCTCATTGTTACAGGAAGGGTGCAGGGGGTTGGCTTCAGACCCTTCGTCTTCAGACTTGCCAGATCAATGGATTTGAAAGGCTACGTGAAGAATGTCGGAGATGGAACTGTTGAAATCGTAATAGACAGAAATCCTGATGAATTTGCTGAGAGGCTGAAGGAGGAGAAGCCAGAGAAGGCATACATTGAGAAAATTGTTTTTGATAAAGCCGACGGAAATTTCGGTGATTTCACAATAATTGAGAGCGGTGGAAGGACGGGGCTTTTTTCACTCCCTCCTCCAGATTTTGCCATATGCGATAAATGCTCTCAGGAGATATTCGAGAAGGGAAACAGAAGGTATCTCTATCCCTTCACAACCTGCACTGATTGCGGACAGAGATTCTCTGTCTCAATAAAGCTCCCCTTCGACAGGGAGAACACAACGCTCGGATACTTCCCACTCTGTGAGAACTGCATTCAGGAGTACACGAACCCGGATGACAGAAGGTATTTTGCACAATCAATAACCTGCCCTGTATGCGGTCCGCACTACAGGCTTCACCCTCACGGCAAGCACGGAATTGATGCGATACGGAGTGCTGCAAGAATGCTCGACCGAGGGAAAATCGTGGCTGTGAAGGGCATCGGAGGGTTCCACATTGCATGCCTTGTTGATGATGAAGTGGTTTCAAGGCTCAGAGAGATGCTGAGAAGACCACAGCAGCCATTTGCAGTTATGGTCAGAGATGTCCAATCTGCTGAAAAGTACGCCTGTGTTGGTTCTCTGGAGAGAGAGGAGCTTGAAAGCTTTGTCAGGCCAATAGTTGTTCTGAAAAAGAAAAAAGAGCTTTTTCAGGTTGCACCCCATCTTGACACAGTTGGAATCATGCTCCCGTATACAGCCTTCCACAAAATTCTGTTTTACTTCCTTGAGGCTGATGCACTTGTCATGACCTCTGCAAATCTCCCGGGAGAGCCGATGGCCATTGAGTGGCCTGAAATTAAGTGCGATGCTGTTCTCCATCACAATCTGAGGATTCAGAACAGGGTTGATGACTCGGTTATCAAGATTGTCAACGGCAGGAGGATGGTCATAAGGCGTTCGAGAGGTTTTGTGCCCGCTCCCATAAACATCGATCTGGAATATGAGGCAATTGCCCTTGGAGCGGAACTCTACAACTCGATTGCTCTTGTGAAGAATGGAAAGGCTGTGCTCTCACAATACATAGGAAATACATCCAACTTCAAAACCTTCAGTGAATTTTTCAAAAAAGCTGTGGAATTCTGGATCAGATATCTGGATGCAAAGCCTGAGATTGTTCTTTGTGATGCCCACCCTCTCTACAATACATCCCGGTATGCGAAAGAACTTTCAGAGAGGTTTGAAGCTGATCTGATCAGAGTTCAGCATCATCTGGCTCATGCCCTCTCCGTAATGGCTGAAAAGAAAATTGACAGGGCAATTGCAATAACAGTGGATGGAGCTGGATACGGGCTTGATGGCACAGTATGGGGAGGAGAGGTTCTGCTTGTTGATGCAAGAGAAGGGATTTTTGAGAGAGTTGGCAGAATTGAAAGAGTGAAGCTTCTTGGTGGTGATCTTGCCACCAGCTACCCCCTGAGGGTTCTCTTTTCCATAATATACTCGGCTGAAAATGACTGGGAGTTGCTCAGACCATACGAGAAATACCTGAGGCATGGGGAGAGCTTCGAGCTGATGGAGAGACAGTTCAAGAGAGATGTGAACGTTGCCCTTGCCTCATCTACAGGCAGGTACATGGATGCGATTTCTGCCATGCTTGAGATATGCTTTGAGAGGACATACGAGGGTGAACCCGCGATGAAGGTCGAGGGGGCTGCAAGGAAAGGCAGTCAGATCTACGAGCCGGAGATCGAAACTGGCCATGAGCTGAGAACATTCTCATTCAACGGGCTGGAAGCCAAGAAGGGTGATGTGATGGTTGTACACTATTCCAGCATATTTTCAGACTCTCTCAAAAGATTGAATTCAGGAGAGGACAGAGGAGTCATCGCCTGGAGGCTTGTGGATTACCTGACCTCATCATTTGCCGAAATTGTGAAGGATTACGATCTGCCTGTTCTCTTAAGCGGTGGTGTCGCCTTCAACACCCACTTTTCGGAATCGTTAAGTAGGAGGGTGCAGTTCTACACCAATGAGCTTGTTCCTGCGGGAGACAACGGAATCTCGCTTGGTCAGCTTTACAGCCTGAAACATCTGGAGGTGCAGCAATGATAAGGAGGGAGGATGGAGCTGGCGGAAAATATATGAGCGAATTTTTAAAAAAGAAGATATTCCCACTCATTGACTCAAAAGCAGGTGAGATTGCTCTGTCAGACATGGAAGATTCATCAGACTTTCATGAGGATTTTGTTTTCACAACAGACAGCTATACAGCCTTCCCACCTGTTTTCAGGGGGGGCAGCATAGGAAGCCTCGCTGTGTGCGGAACATGCAATGATCTGGCCGTGATGGGTGCAATGCCCGCCTACATGTCCCTTGCACTGATAATACAGGAGGGTTTTGATGAGGAGGTTTTTTCAAGGATTATGAAGGACATTGCAGGGTGGTCGGAGAGACTTGGTGTGAGGATCATCACAGGAGACACAAAGGTCGTTGAGATGAATGCAGGAATATTCATCAACACATCAGGGATCGGAGTCAGGAACCGGCATCTTGAGAGAAATCTAAATATCGTGAGGGAGTACAGAGATTATCCATTCAGATGGGTGAGAGACTGTGGATTGAGGAGCGGGGATGCGATAATTGTGAGCGGAAGTATTGGAGAGCATGGCATTTCAATGTTACTGGAAAGAGAGGATCTCGGATTTGAGATGGATGTGAAGAGTGATGTAAATGCTGTGTGGTTCGCTGTGAGAGATGGAATGGATGCCGGTGGCATTGTTGCAATGAAAGACCCTACGAGAGGAGGAATTGCTGAGAGTCTTAACGAGATTGCGGAGAAGAGCGGAGTTGGAATTCTCGTAGAGGAGGAGCAGATTCCGGTTAGAGATGATGTTATGGCAGTCTGCGATGCCCTTGGTCTTGACATTCTTTCACTTGCAAATGAGGGAAAGGTTGTGATGGGGGTAATTGATGAAATGGCTGATGATGTGCTCAGAGCAGTAAGAAAGCACGACAGAAATGCCAGCATTATCGGACATGCAACAGACAGGTTTAAGGAGGTTGTTGTGAGGACGAGAATTGGAACGGAGAAAATTCTGCCTCCTCCAGCACTTGATCCAATTCCGAGGGTTTGCTGAAGGGGTATCTTTTTATTTCATCTGATTTACTCTGAAAGGATGATCGCTTCAGCCCCTGGAAAAGTGATTGTGTTCGGGGAGCATTCTGTGGTTTACGGAAAACATGCTGTTGTATCAGCAATAGATCTCAGATGCTACGCTAAGGTTGAGAGGAGAAGTGGATTCAGGATTGCCTCAGAATTCGGTGTGACGGAGCTTGATTTTGATGGCCCCCATTCCTACATATCCCACGCAATAAAGAGGTTTTCAGAGGTGAAAAAAATTGATGGGGTGGAGGTGGAGATCAGAAGCGATGTCCCTCCTGCAAGCGGTCTTGGGAGCTCTGCAAGCGTCACGGTTTCGGTTCTTGAAGCTCTGAATGCTGAGTTTGACGCGGATCTTGAGAGAGATGAAATCTTTGAGATAGCAAGAAAAGTTGAGCTGGATGTTCAGGGCATAGGCAGCGGAACAGACCCATTTGTTGTGACATTTGGGGGAAGCTGGATC
>JALUWC010000507.1 GCA_027019885.1 Geoglobus sp. | reverse complement strand
CATCATCCGGTTCGCTTATTTTTCCCCTTTCAATTCCTGTTTTTATTTTCTCTCTTCCCCTGATCCAGTTTTTCCCGTAGATTATGAAGTCCACATCGCTGTCATCACCCTTGAGCCCTATGAGCCTCGAACCCGTAACTCCCATGTCCTCTCTCGGCATTCCCTCAAAAAAATTGACAACTCTCTTCACCTCTCTGTCCATAACCTCTTTCAGCCTCTCTTCAGGTTTGAAGACCTCATCGACATCATCCTTTGAAACTCTGAAAATCCCCTCGGATTTCTTGAAGTATTTATCTCCAATTTCGACAGCCTCGTCATGCTTCAGCTTTCTGTATTCCTGTCCATCTCTGAACCTCTCCCCCTTTCCGGGAGCGTATCTCAAAAAGCATTTTATGCCGTTTTCATTTCTGTAGCCTACAACCGAAAAAAACAGATTCCCGACTCTGATAAAATCTCTCAGCCTTAGTGGTTTATCTGATAAATCTGGCATAGATCCTCCTTATCTCCTTTGCCTTTGCACTTCTGCCATCCTTTCTGAGCAATCCACCGTTAATGAGCTTTATTCTTGTGATTCTGTAGTTTCTGCCCTCCACAGGGATGATCTCCCCAACGCTGAACTCAACCTCTCCTGCAGTGTATATTTCAAAGGGTGTTGTTACAGACCCCTTGTGGAGGCTTATCCTGACCTTCACCTCCCCAACATCCCTCAGCCATACGGTTTCAATTTCATTGGAAGATGAGATCTCGACCCTCTTCCCGTTTCTGAGTTCTATTGATGTAATTTCCCCAATTTTAAACCCCTCTTCCGTCTCAACAACGATCTCCTGTCCCTTCTGGAGTGTTTCAGATCCTGAAACCTCTATCTTCCCTCTCTCCGATCTGTCATCGGTGCTGATTATCGCCCTGAGTTCGATCTTTTTCTCAGGCAGAAATTCTGTGACAAGCCCGCAGATATCACACCTGAAAAGATTTCTGGAGGGGTTTATGAGTGTGTGCTCTGTTTCCTCCTTGCAGGAGTCGCAGTATATCTCTCTTCTCATCTCTACAGCTCTTCCAACAGGGAGTTCATCTCCTCAGCCTTTGATCTTATGGCATTCAGCGCTCTTTTTGCAACCTCTCTCACATCCATCTGTCCAACCGATTCAACCGAGAAAAGGAAATCATTTGTCTCTGAGAGCTCAATCGCACCCTCTTCACACACCTTCAGGCAGTCCCTGCACAGTGTGCAGCTGAACTCATCGCTGACAATCACCCTTCCATCTTTGGCTGAAAATACATTCTTCGGGCAGATTTCAATGCACTTCTGGCAGGATGAACACGACTCGGTTATTGTAACTCCTGCAAGAACCCTGTAAGTGCAGACTGAGACAGGCTGGAACTTGGCGTGCTCTCCTCCAAATCCAAGCCTTGCAACAGCCTCAAGCATGAGCTGCTGACCATCATAAAGCTCAATAACGGGAATGTTATCGAAAACAGGCTTTGTTTCGGGATCATCAGATACAAAGTCTCCGGAATAAACAATCCTCGGCCCCTCAACATTCAGTCTGAGCGAGACCTGACAGCTCGGGCATCCCTCTCCGTTGCACACACATTCAGCCTGCAGATTGAACCTGTCCAGATTTGTTTTCAGAGGTATCAGCCCTATTCTGTGAGCCAGTATCTCATCGTAGAGGTAGGACGAGTTCATGTAGAAATCCACATAGTCCACAGCCAGCACAGGAACGTGGCTTTTCATCGCTCTCCTCCAGGCGTTTGCAAAGGCTGGATTCGTATCTCTCAAAATGAATTCAGAGTAAGTTCCATCATCTCTAACAATTTCAACTTTCATGATTCTGCACCGAAATTAAATTGAAAAGGGAAATATTAAACTCTTCTCCCTCTCTTTCCACCTTTTGGCCTGGTGCCATCATGTGGTATCGGTGTGACATCCTCTATTCTTCCAATTTTAAGGCCCGCTCTTGCGAGAGCTCTTATTGCAGCCTGAGCTCCTGGACCGGGGGTTGTGTGCTTGTTCCCGCCCGGAGCTCTGACCTTTATATGAACTCCTTCTATTCCCTTCTCCTTCGCCACCTCTGCAACCCTTAAGGCTGCCTGCATCGCTGTGTATGGATTTCCCTCATCTCTTCCGGCTTTAACAACCATTCCACCGCTTATCCTTGCAATTGTCTCCCTTCCGGTTATATCTGTTATGGTTATGATCGTGTTGTTGTAGGATGAGTATATGTGAGCTATACCCCAAACACCCCTTTTCCTCTTCTCAGCCATATCATCCCTCCACTACCTGTTTTGAAAACGGAGAATTGGCATAATACCCAATTTTGCTTTCCATCTCCCTCTCAACTATAAAACTCGGTGATGTAACCCTTCTTCCATCAACTGCTATGTGTCCGTGGACTATCATCTGTCTCGCCTGCTTGATCGTTCTTGCAAGCCCCTGCCTGAATACTACGGTCTGCAATCTTCTCTCAAGGAAGTCTTCAACGGTGAGATTCAGGATGTCATCGAGAGTGGAGTTATCTGGAAGTATTCCCATTCTGTTCAGTTTCTTTATGACCTGCTGGGCCTTTGCCTTGGCAAGCTCACCTTCTCTCCCGGGGAAGTTAACCTTTGCAAGGAGGTCTCTTGCAACTCTTCTGTATTTTCTGAGCAGATTCTGGAATCTCCAGAGCTCTCTTTTGTTCCTGAGCCCATATTTTATCACGAGAGGAGTCTCCCTCTCAAGCCTTACCCTATCCCATGGTTTTGTTGGGCTTGTGTACTTCTTTTTTGGCTTCTTTGGATCCCCCATTCAATCACCTCATCTCTTTCTCCTTATAACTCCAACAGTTGCACCCTTTCTGCCTGTGGATCTTGTTCTCTGCCCTCTGGTCTTGTAACCTCTTGCATGTCTCATACCCCTGTATGCCCTTATCTTTATCATCCTCTCTACGTCGAGCATTCTTGCGAAATCAATGTCCTTGTTAAGGATGTGAAGATCTTTTCCAGTGTGATAATCCCTTCTCCTATTCAGAAGCCATGATGGGAGCTCTTCAAGCTCCTCCTCTATGAACTTTTTCAGCCTTGAAATTGAGTCATCATCCATCTCTCCAAGTTTCTTGGTGGGATCTATGCCGAGCCTGTACACCACTGATCTCGCGAGTCTCAGACCAATACCCTTGATTCCCGTTAGGGCATGAATTACGGGCTTCTTACCATCAAGGTCAGTGTCTGCAATCCTGACAATGTGCTTAAACCCCTCTTCCATTACATCACCCTCTGCCACTTGCCTTAAAGAGAGGATATTTAAATATTGCTGAGAAAAAAACATCCTGCCTTTCGATGTTTTTAAAATTTGAAGTATGCTTTCAGGTTTAGAATAGAGTATGAAAGCTCATCTGTAGCCCTCGAGAGTCACCTCTCCCTTGGGCTTCCTTCTTTTGAATGCGAAATCCTTGGCAGCGACGATTGCCTCACAAAACGGGACGCAGCTAAAACATCTGCTTTTCATAAGGTTGCACTCCAGAACATCTATTTTTTTAGTCTTGATGTCAATAACAATTCTCGTCTCTGTCTTTCTTATCTTCACCCTGACCTTCATCTCGCATCCATCGCACATTTACATGCACCCTTGTTATTATTGTAATTGTTATTATAGCTATGCGAACATCCAATAAAAGCTTTACTGATTTTAACCACACTGAAATTTCTGTAATTTTCAGTGTAATTAATATAAAATTTCAATTAAAAATTTACTGGCTAAATTCGAAACTATACCTGTCAAAATCCTCGACACCAAGTGCAATTTTGAACTCCATGGGGGATATTATTTTTCCGCCAAACCTTGAGTAATCATCAAAGGTCACTCTCGGACAGGCTGTGTTCACATGCGCATCGAATCTGAAGTTATCAGTCACACTGGGATTTATCTCATCTGTTAGAATTATCTCTGCTGTTTTGCCTCTCTCGAGGGCAATTCTTTGCAGTTCTTTTGCAAGTTCAAGTCTTTTCTGACCTATTTTTGTTGAAACCAGAATTCCAAAGCTCTCGCAGTTCATAGCCTTTGATACTGCCAGATACCTTCTTTTCAAAAATTCCTCTGCATTCACCTCTTTTATCTCATTCGAGAGTGGGGAATATGCGTAAACTCTCTTTCTGGAATAGAGACTTGCTCCAATTGGATGAAACTCGCCATCTCCCACGAAAAGAACTGCTTTCGATTCTGTGTTTTTGAGGCAGGAGTAGTTGCATCCGAGAACCTGGCCAGGGTACTCAACCCCGGTGCCTTCTCTCAGCTCGACCTCAAATCCCTCCTTTTCAAGAGCGCTCCTGATTTTCTCAAACTTCCAGGAGTAGGATGCAGTCCCTATCAGAGCTATTTTCCTTTCCAAAAGATTTTCCTTCAACAACTCCACATCCACATCGTATTCGATTCTGTAAGGGACATATATCACCCTGTCAATGTTCACCATCTCTGTATGGGCAAAATGAAGCAGAAAATCAACCTCCCTGAGCAATTCCATGTCAATGTCACACGCACCGTAGGTTGCTTTTCCAGAGAAAATGACCTCAAATCCCCTCTCTCTCAGAAAATTGGCTATGTCTATTGCGTAGAATTTAAGGCCATCAGGAATCTGGACTCCAAGAATTGAGGCGGAGCTTATTTTATCAAAAATTGATGAGAAGTCAAGTCTGTCAAATATGATCGACGACCCTGACACCATTTCTGCTGACCTCAATTTTAACCAGGCTCTTAACCATGTACCCCATTTCTCTGAGTTTTTCTGCTCCGTTGCCCTTTTCAACAACAGCCACAAAGTCTCTCACTTCTGCTCCAGCCCTTTCAAGGGCTTTCAGGGTGGCAAGAGCAGTTCCACCTGTTGAAATGACATCATCAACAAGTATCACCCTGTCACCTCTTTCTACGCCATTGATGTACAGCCTTCCCTTGGAATACCCTGTCTCCTGATCGACAACAATCTCATTCGGAAGTCCGTATTCTCTTTTCCTGACAACAACAATCGGTATGCTTACTGCAAGGCTCAAAGCTGTTGCAACTGGAATTCCCATTGCCTCAACAGTTACTATTTTGTCAACGTCAAGGTCGGCTATCCTTATTATTCCAGAGACTGCCTCCCTGACTATGTCAGGATGCAGTTCCGGCACACCATCTGTCAGGGGATGAATGAAATAGGGGTAATCCCCCTTCATTATCACAGGAGCATTTTCAAGGCTCTTCACGAGCTTGTTAAGCATCAAGACCCCTCAATCTGTCAAGGATGAGCTTTTTCTCCACTCTCGCAATTGTTTCCCTCACAGTCTGCACGGCATCAGGATTTGCTGAGACACTGTCTATTCCGAGCTTCACCAGTTTTTCGACAACATGCGGATAGCTCCCCGCCTGACCGCAGATAGATGTCGTCACACCTCTCTTTCTGCATGCGTTTATCACATGCTCTATCAGCTTCATGACTGCTGGATGAGTTTCATCATACATGTATGCAACATTCTCGTTGTTTCTGTCGATTGCGAGTGTGTATTGCGTTAGATCGTTTGTACCGAATGAGATGAAGTCTATCCCGACATCAATTATGTCCTCTATTACCAGCGCTGCAGCAGGGGTTTCAACCATCACACCGAACTCTATCTTGCTTAAGTCCAGTCCCTCCTCCTGTATTATCTCCTTTGCCCTTCTCACCTCATCAACTCTCGTTACAAGGGGAATCATTATTCCAACATTTGTAAGGCCTTCATCAACAAGCCTCTTTATGGCCCTTATCTCAGCTCTGAAATGAATATCCTCAATCAGATCTCTCCTTATCCCTCTGAAGCCGAGCATCGGATTTGCCTCTATTGGCTCATTTTCCCCTCCTTCCATTGCCCTGAACTCATCTGTTGGGGCGTCGAGGGTTCTTATCCAGACGGGTTTTGGATAGAATGTCTCGGCGACCTCCCTCATTCCCTCATAGAGCTTCTGGATATACTCATCTATCTCTCCATCTCTGATGTACTTCATGGGATGCTTCGGCAGCCCGAGAACCATGTGCTCTATTCTGAAAAGCCCCACACCGTCAGCTCCAGTTCCATAGGCTCTCTTAGCTCCATCGGGAATTGATATGTTCACCTTCACCTCCGTGGCTGTTATAAGCTTCGCTGCCATCTGAACCTCAACCTTCTCCTCCTTTCTCTCTATCTCAACCGCTCCCTCGTAAACAACTCCCTTCTCTCCGTCAACCGTTACAATCATTCCATCTCTCAGCACCTTTGTTGCCTCCTTTGTGCCAACAACCGCTGGAACTCCGAGCTCTCTGCTGACAATGGCTGCATGACATGTTAAACCTCCTTCATCAGTAACTATGGCTGAGGCTCTTTTCATTGCGGGAACCATGTCGGGGGTTGTCATTGTGGTGACGAGAATATCTCCCTCCTCCACCTTGCTTATCTCCTTTTCACTCTCTATCACCTTAACCTTCCCCGTTCCGATTCCCGGAGAGGCGCCAAGCCCCTTCAGAAGGATGTCAACTTCTCCCTTCACACTTTTCTCCTCCTTCTTTCCTCTGATTGTTGTTATGGCTCTCGACTGAAGAATATACACCTTCCCCTTCTCAATCCCCCACTCAACATCCTGAGGATTGCCGTAATGATTTTCAATAAGCTCTGCAAACTTGACAAGCTCTTTAATTTCATCGTCACTCAGAACTCTCTCATTTGCCTTATTTGCTGGCAGCTCAACTTTAACAGTATTTCCATTTTCATCTCTTGTAATCATTATCTTCTTCTCTGCCACATTAATATCAACGATCTTTTTTGCTATTCTGTCGTAAATGTAGGTGTCTGGGCTTACCGCACCACTCACAATAGCCTCACCAAGCCCGAAAGCAGCCTCGATTATGCACTGCTTTTCTCCAGTCACGGGATGAGAGGTGAACATAACACCGCTCTTCTCACTGTTTATCATTTTCTGAACAACAACTGCAATGCTGACCTCGTCATGCCTGAAACCCTGCTGCACTCGGTAGTAAATGGCTCTCGGTGTGTAAAGACTGCTCCAGCATTTTCTTACCATCTCCACGACATTATCCTCTCCTTTAACATTCAAATACGTCTCCTGCTGTCCTGCAAAACTCGCATCAGGCAAATCCTCTGCTGTTGCTGAGCTTCTCACAGCCACAAAAACCTCCTCTCCCTCCTCCTTGCACAGTTCTCTGTAGGCCATCCTGATCTCGTCACCTATGACCTCTGGAATTTCAGATGATTCGATAATTTCTCTTATTTTCTTTGATGTCTCATCCAGCTCATCTGTATCCTCTACGTCAAGACCTCTCAGCATGTCATTAACCTGATAGAGGATTCCTGTTGCCTCCATAAATTCAAGAAACGTTTTGCTGTCAACAATAAATCCGTTGGGTACGGGGATTTCATTTCTCAAAAGTTCACCGAGATTTGCACCCTTACCACCTGCAAGAGGTATGTCATTTTTTCCTATTTCATTCAGCCACAGAATACCCATAACAACCACCTGGTTGAAGGGATGCCATGAAAATTAAAAAGGTTTTCTTTTGTAAACTGTCATGATCGTAAACTCATGGAAGTGTTGCTCTGCCAACCGACCTGTAATCACGCCTATCACACAGGTGTGGGAAGCGGAGCGTTAATAATTGGGTCTGAGTGCTATTTATTTTTGCTGCTCCCTTTATTCTACCAGTTTTTACAGCACTCAATTATCCGGGCTGCAATTTCCCTGAATTTTCTGTTAGATCTGAGAATGTAGATTGACAAGAAAACACTCCAGAGTGTGAGCAGGAAAAGAAGTGAAGTAACAGAATTCCTGTTCAAATTGAGGATGTAGTATCCGATGAATGTTAGGGTTAGGAGGAAAGGAAGTCTGAATATCCTCAATTCCTGACTGACCATTCTTTCAGCCACATAGAAAATCCCTGTGATGCTCTGTCCCATCAGAAGCGCTATCAGGGTTACATCGGAGAAAATGCCGGTTAGATGCAGAGCGAGAAGTGAAATCCATGTGAGGGATACAGACAGGCAGATAACACAGAGCTCCAGATATTTTGTTGATATTTTCACCAGCAGAAGTAATAAGTACAGAAAGGAGACTGAAACGAGTGCTACAAAAAAGGTATCGTTTATGTACACATCCAATCACCTCTTAGGAATTACACATTCATTTCCCACACGATTCCCTGCATGACGAGCCCAACAGCTATGAGCAGAGAAATTGTAATGGCAAAACCCTGAAATGGAACTCTCCTTCCATTTCTAAGCTCTGTTATCTTTCTGCTTATCCACGGAGTTGCTGTTGTAACCAACCCTCCAGCAACACTTCCAACAAGAAACGAATTGAAAAGGTATGTTCTGTTAAGCATGGATCCGTAATCTCCTGTCAGTGAGATGTACACTGGCAAAACGCCATGAATTACGGATGAGAGCGGTATGACGGTCAGAAGGTGGGAGGCAAGAGCGAGGAATAGCTTTGTGATATGACCAAGACCCTTGGAGTTCCCGATCCACAGGCCGGTTGATACTGCAAATGCACCCACAAAAAGCCCAATCACAACACTTTTGACACCGATAAATGCAGCTCCACCAGCTACGGCAGCAATACCGGCAGTGCATAAAGGACAGTGAGCTTTTGCCCTGTATGTTGCAAGCAGAAATGCTGCAAGTAATGTACCGGCAGGATTTGCCACCCTCAGCATAGTTTTCATTCTTATAATACCCACGATTTCCCTCCATTGACCGGGCATTCTAACAATGCTATACTGTATGTTATTATACATCTGGTGTATAAAAGATTGTCGCCTTTTGCCTATTATGGGGGATGTTTTGGGAATTTGCTGATACGCTATTTGAATGAAGAAGCTTATTAGAGGAAGCTGGTTTAACTATAGTGGTTTACGTATATTTCACCAAGTTATTTCTGTATACTGGTAATCGAAAAATATTTATAAATTAACTTTCCGTATTTTATATTTATACCATGGTTAGTGAAAATGTACTGATGGGGATATTGAATGAAATAACAAAAACAAGACAGCTAGTTGAAATCCTGGCAAGAGATGCTTTAAGAAAGGATTTGGAGAAGCTAAAAGATGATTTAGAATTCGCTAAATTAAGGCATCCTGAAATACTTGAAATTGAGAAAGAAAAATCCATCAAAATGCTGGATTTCAAGGATGATTTAAAATACTTGAGTCAAGAAGAAGGGATTTACGACATGATGAAGGGGGTTTTCGAGGTTTAAGGATGATGAAACCATTAAAAAGATTTTTGTAGATTTCTTTTTGAAGGACTCCGGCAGAATCATTTATTCTTTTGAGAGGCTTCTTTACGGCCTTCCAGGTGTGATTGGGAGCTATACCCAGTTAATCGAAGAATTGAGCAAAGTGTCTGGAGAAATTAAATAGTTATTACGAATTTTTGAATGGTAACACAAGTTATGGGTAGAATAGGTAGCACATAATACTGAAATTCATGCTACTGGTTTATTCGCCTTTTTTTAGCTAATTGAGGCATTTAAGAGGTTTTTCAAGAAAGGTAGCACGCCTTATAAGAAGGGACCTTATTTTTTCAAAATAACTTCACAAAGTTGTATGCTACCGTGCTACCATGCTACTTTAGGAAAAAATTAATAACCTAAAAATTCAGAAAAAATCAGAGATTCAATTAGGGTGTGTTAGCTATGGCTCGTAATCCGGGTAATCTAACCTTTTATTATGCTGTTTGGCAGAGAAAATGTTGGAAGTGCAACAAAGATGTTACAGTTGCTCTCGATGTCGAAGGCTGGAGTTTTGTTCCTGGAGGAGAAGGAGAACTTTGGAGAGATGGGCTTCCAGACTGGTTAATCAGGCATTTTCGTTCATTGGGAGCCAACATACATTACCGTAAAACCTCGATTGTTAAAGAGGGATACTACGCAAACGTTTGCCCTTATTGCAATGCAGTTCAAGGTGAATGGTTTCTACGTGAAGAAATACTGAACTATCTTTATGAAGAGCATCCACCAAATTTCAAAGTTGTGGAGATAAGAAAAGAAGGCATAATTAGACAATTTAATAGCGTTAAGGAGGCTAATGATTATTATTTTCCATAAATTAAGGGTGTCCAGATTTTTTCCAGTTAGTAAAGACAAAGTTATAGTGAATATTACCAATCTCATCTCAATTTGAGTTTCCAATCCTTCTAACATCACGATGGAAAAACTCCCAAAAACCCCCAAATTTGCTGTTAATCTACTATGCTTAAATATTCCAACGATTAACATTTTTCCATGGGAGACAGGTACGCAGGTGTGCATACACCACCTGAAAAATGGAGGAGAAAGGAGGAAAGCCGGAAAAGGCAGCGTATCTACCTGACATGGAGCCCAGAGCTAATCCAAAAGCTACGCCAAATAACTGATAATATCAGCGGATTCACTGAAAGAGTCCTTTGAGCAGTCGTAAAACAAAAATCGAGTGAGCTGGTGTTCATATTGCCAGTAAAAAGCATGGGCCCGCGGGGGTTTGAACCCCGGACCTTGCGCTTATCAGGCGCACGCTCTAACCAGGCTGAGCCACGGGCCCGCCCCGTAGTTTCCCTAATCGGAGAGATAATGATCACATGAGGTTCCATTTAGTTTTTGACTATGTCTATCAGATTATTCAGGAAATCTAAGATGTTGCCGACGTTTTTCTTCAGCCATTCGAATTTTGTTTCGCTTTGGATGTGTTTTTTGCTGGTTGCAGGCTTTTACTCTCTTTTTTACTTGAACGTTCACTGACGTCATTGAGTCCACAGAGGGCATTACATCCCACCTCTCATCTGCTTATAAATATTATCCATGTGTTGGGGACTCACTTTGAAGTAACTAAATGAACATTGGTAAAGTTTTACATTTTAATCGACTCCTCAGATGGCTTCAAACTACTTTTAAACTCAAATTCAATAATAATATAAGGAAATCAGAGCTGTCAGAATTAAACCCTTCGAAAACCATTCTTCCGTAAAATAGAATCCTTGAATCTCATCTGTAAATCATTCCTCTACTATCCGTCCAGCTTTTGGACATGAAGTTCGTGGAGCGACAACACAGTGTATCAATTGTTTTGGTGACTCGGATTTCCTTATCATCTATGTTATTGTAAACACAGTGGAACTGTCTATATCTGTATATCTCACCTTGGTAATCAATTATATCCATCAAAAACTACAAAGTAATATGCCATCATTTTATTATACTCCGCTCATTCACTATTACCTCTTACCCCTGCGACAGCTTGAACATTAAGACGTATGTTTCAAATGGGCTCGGATATCATCTGATTCAAGCCACCCTTTTTCCAACTGCTCGATAAGTTCAACTATCCTCTCAACCTGTCTGAAAATCACTGTTTTTATCCTTTCATCCTTTTCAAACTCATCAACAAAACCATATATTGCAGTTAATGGATTCCTTATTCTATCAACAAGGACTGCAAAGGTCTCGATGTTTTCTTCAATCTGTCTCGTTGCTTTCGTTAAACCAGATATATCTGTAAGGGAAAGAATCAATCTGTTCTCCTTAGAAAATTTTGTAACAACCGCCATCCCATGCTTCAAATCTCTCTTTGATGTCAGAAATCCCATTCTGTAACTTGTTGAATCAGAATAACGACGCTCCGTAATATTTCTGTGAACACTTCTGACCTTTTCTCTATCCTCTTCCTGAACAAACTCCATAAAGTCCTTACCAATCAGTTCCTGGGAGGTGTATTCGAGAAGACTCCCCATCTTCTTATTTGCAAAGATTATTTTATCTCCATCAAGAAGCATTATCCCTGTTCCCGTGTTATCTAACAGAAGTCTGTAAAGTTTATCAATCCTATTCTTTTCCCTTTCAGTTCGCGTTTTTGAGATTGCATAGGAAATATTTTCGGCAAATTTTGAAAGGAGTGTCAACTCCTCGTCATCGAAACCATTTTTCTTTTCCATGTAAATATTTAATGCTCCGTAAATCTCGTCTCTGTATTTCAGTGGTATTGTCAGCAAGTAATTTGAGTCTTCTCTGAAAGACGCGATCCTCATTGAGTCTATTTCTGAAGTTTTGAAAGAATCCCTTGTTATCACCGGTTTTTGTATTTCCATCGCCACGTCTGCAGGCAGCTCATCCCATTTCCTGATCTTGATATCTGATGTTCTATCAGACTCATACCTCATTCTGACTCTAAAAGAGTTGTCCTTTGTAGGATAAGTTATCCATGCGTTGTCATATCCTCCTACCTCAACCACTATTCTACATACTTTTTCAAGTAGGTTCCTTTCATTTTCTGCTTTCAGCATAACATCACTCAGATCAGTCAGAATTTTAAGAGCCCTTTCACTCTTTCTTTTTCTTAGACTTTCTTCAGCAATGACCTTTGCATAAATTTTCAGAACCTTCTGCAAGAACTTTATTTGCAACTCTATAAAATTCGAGTAAAAATCACCGAAGCTGATATCTACATTTTGTGAAATAATCTCTTGAAGGATATTCAGTCTGTCGATAAAATTTTCAGGTTTCTGCCCTCTTTTGATCATTTCTTCAATCAATGACTCATCTATCTGTTCCAAAAGACTGTCAAAATCTTTATTTCCTGAAAGAAGATCGGTTAGAAAACCAACAGCCAGTTCTTTGAGTCTATCTAAAAGTTCTTCCGGTACAGAATCTAATACCCTCCCAACCCATAGGATGGCTATTTCTTCTGCTCGATCGGGGTTAAACATGTTCCACCCTTCAGTTTATTATTTTAACTTCTCAATTTGTTACACTCTAGAAAAAGCTTTTTATAACGATTTTCCATTACATTATAATAATGAATTATAAATCCCCTATTAGCTTTTGGTTATATTTATCTCTCCAAATCCAGCACAAACTCCTTTGAATGAAGAATGGCATCCTCATCTCTCAGCTCAAGGGTAAGGTATCCTCTGTAGTCCTTGGGGATTATCGAGAAGTCTATGCTGCCTTTTCCAAGCTGGAGATGCTGATCGTACTCTCCTCTGTTGTCGTGGAGGTGGATGTTATCAACCCTGTCAAAGTTTTCAATGAAAATCTCGTGCCCGCTTTTTACAGAGTAATGTCCAATATCAAATGTCAGCCTGACATCAGTTTCCTCGATGATCCTCTTCAAACCCCTCTTTATCCCGCCGGATATGTTTATGGTGTTTTCAATTGCAATCAGCTCATTATCTCTGACAAAGGGAAGAAGCTCTTCTGTCAGAACTTTTTCGTTGTGCATGTCATACCACTCCTCCCTGAAAACAAATCCTCTTGCAGTTATGAAGCCAGGATTCCAGCCAATGTGAATTGTTACAAGCTTTGCATCACACTTTTCGGCAAATAACAGGGTTCTTTCAAGCTCTCTGTAGCTGGCTTTTCTCATCTCGCTGCTTATTGATATGAAGTTGGTGTTTATTGCAGATGCGTGAATCAGAACCTCAACATCAAAGCTGTGGGCAAGCTCAGCAACCTCCTCATGGCTTGCATTCTCATGGTAGAATGATGGGTGATCCAGTAGGAGTTCGATATGCGAGAAATCATTTTCCCTTGCAAATTCAAAAGCTTCTGTGAGGGTGTGGTCAATATCGGGCTGAAAGCCCAGTCTCATCCAATCACCTGTACACCATTGTTCCTATGCCATCCTTTGTGAAAAGCTCTATCAGGATAGAGTGCTCCCTTGACCCGTTTATTATGTGAGCCTTCTCAACTCCATTTCTCAATGCATTCATTATCGCTTCTGCCTTTGGAATCATCCCGCCATCCAGATCTCCGTTTTTGAGCATTTTCTCGAGCTCATCAAGGCTCAGCTTTGAGATGAGAGTATCCTTTCTGTCCTTCTCCCTGAGTATTCCATCAACATCTGTGAGCATGATGAGCTTCTTTGCCTTTAAAGCCCCTGCAATGTCTCCAGCCACGATGTCAGCGTTCATGTTGTATATGTTTCCATTGAGATCTATTGCAACAGGAGAGATGACGGGAATGTAGCCGTTGTCAATCATGACCTCAAGTATCCTTGGATTCACGAACTCTGTCTCTCCAACAAAGCCCAGATCCACCTCAACCTCCCGCTCTCCAACTTTCTTTCTGACTATCTTCTTTCTGGCAACAACAAGCAGCCCATCCTTTCCGGACATTCCAACGGCCTTTCCACCGTTCTTTATGAAGTATGAGACTATTTTTGAGTTTATCTTCCCATCAAGAACCATCTCGACAATCTCAATGGTATCTTTGTCTGTTATCCTCAAGCCATCCACAAACTTTGGCTTTATGCCGAATTTCTCCATTTTCTCGCTTATTTCAGGCCCTCCTCCATGGATGACAACCGGCTTTATTCCAACAAAATAGAGAAGGAGCATGTCCCTTATCGTCTTCTCAAGAACTTTCTCATTTATCATTGCATGTCCACCTATCTTTATGACCATTGTCTGACCGTGAAAATCCCTGATGTATGGCAAGGCCTCAACGAGCACTCTGACATCACGCATGATTCATAATAATGCGGGATATTTTAAAAAGAATTCTGTGACAGAGATGCGTCAAGAATTCTTCTAACGTGCTCCTTGACCGAATCTATTATCTCCATTTTAACGTCCCCTTCCTTTATTGCTAAAGGCAACTCCGTGCATCCCAGAATGATCGCATCCGCATCATACGAGTTCACAATCTCTATCAATCTCTCCCTTCTCCTCATGTCTCTGAAAACGAGATCGTCGAATATTATGCTGTGGATCTCATCCACCTCATCCGGGATTTTAACCTCAAGCCCTCTGCTCTCAAGGTTCTCCCTGTAGAACCTCTCTGTCATTGTTGTTTTTGTTCCAACGAGGAGGAGGGTCTTGTATCCCTCTTCCAGTGCTTTCTCTGCAACCGCATCAACAATGCTGACAAATTCAACGTCAAACTGCTCTTTAAGCCTGTCAAGCAGGTAGTGGGGGGTGTTTGAGGCCATTGCAATTATTTCAGCTCTCGCATCAATAAGGGATGATATTGCCTCCCTTAGCACAATCTCCCTTCCATCCCACTCAGAGTGCAGAAATCTGTCAAAGTTCACACTGAAGATCAGAACCTCAGGGTAAACGTAGGGAGGGAGCCTCTCTCTCGATTGACTGATTATCTCTCTGTAGTATTCTAAGGTTGACTCCGGACTGAGACCACCAACGATGCCGATTCTTCTCATGCTTCTCTTATTTCGTGAAGGGTAGAAAAATTTTAAGGAAGGGTTTAAATGCAAAGATGGAATTTTCCTTTCATGCTCCCTCCGGGACAGTATGAGGCTGAAAAGCTCAAGGTTCTCAATTTTTCATCAATTCCCGAAGTTGATGTTGGTGATTACACCCTCAGAATTACTGGCAAGATTGAGAGAGCGCTAAGGCTTAGTTATGATGACCTTAGGAGCATGAATCAGGCTGAGCTAAGAATCCCTGCTCACTGTGTGGAGGGCTGGAGCGTTGCGGATCTGAAATGGGAGGGTGTTCTTGCTGAGGAGATAATCTCAATCTCAAATCCTGAAAAATCAGAGTATGCTCTGCTGAAATCACTGGATGGATATTCAACAGCCGTTCCATTTGAGTACTTTGAAAGGGGAATTCTCGCTCTGAAAATGAATGGAAAAACAATCCCACCTGAACACGGATTCCCTGTTAGAGCGGTGATTCCCGATCTGTACTTCTGGAAGAGTGCAAAGTGGCTCTGCGAGATCGAATTCTTAGACAGCTATATGGATGGTTTCTGGGAGAAAAGAGGGTATCATGAAGTAGGTGATGTCTGGCTTGAGCAGAGAAGAAAGTGATGCGGTAAAGTGGGTGGTTCTGCTTTTCACAGTCCTATTCTGGGGACTTGCGTTCACGGCAATAAAGTATGCTGTGGTATTTTTCACACCTTATGAGCTGGCATTTTTGAGATTTGCGGTGGCAAATTTACTATTCATTCCGACGATAGTCCTGAAGGGGTACAGAATAGAGAGAGAAGACGCTTTGAAGGTTTTCGTTCTTGGAGTTTTTGGCGTGTCTGTGTATCATGTTTCTCTCAATGCAGGCGAGACTTTGATTTCATCTGGTGTTGCCAGCCTCATAATAGCAACAGCTCCCGTTTTTGTGCTTATGTTCTCGTCTTTACTTCTCGATGAAAGAATAACCATCTGGAAAGCTGCCGGGATAGCTCTTGCTCTTCTTGGTGTTTACATTCTCACAAATCCAGAATCCGGTGGAAACGCTGTTGGAGCGCTTCTGGTTTTTATTGGAACACTGTCAGCAGGCATATACACCGTAGGGGGTAAGATAATGATGAAGAAATACTCTCCTCAAACCCTCACAGCATACGCAATGGTTCTCGGAACAGTACCGCTCCTGGCCTTTTCGGGCTCCTCGATTTACAAAATATTTCAGACTGATGCTCTCCCATTGCTTTCCGTCCTCTTTCTCGGAATATTCCCAACGTACATCTCATATCAGGGCTGGTACTATTTCTTGAACAAGGAAGAGGCTTCAAGAGCATCTGTTTTTCTTCAAACAATACCTCTCGTGTCCATACTGGCAGGATGGGTTTTGCTTGGTGAGCCTGTCACAGCTTACACAGCCCTGGGAGGTGGCATGATAATTGGGGGAGTGCTGATGGTTCTGATGCATGATGGCAACAATTAAATTTTTACCCGCAATCATTCTCTGTGGACACGATCACCAAATCATATCTGGCTCAGAAGTTCTCTGAATACTATGCAAAAGCTGAGCTTGACATACCAAAGGAGATGGGCTCAAGAGAGTGGGCATTCGTAAGCGTTGAAACCATTCCCGAGTTTGTGATGAAGAGGCATTTATCATTTCAGAATGAAATTGAACTCAGGGGATACATGGCAAAGAATCCGCCTCTCCATGCCTATCACTCCTCCGCATACTACTCAAAACCTGATGCGGCTAAAATGGAGGAGAAAGGGTGGAGATGTGCAGATCTGATTTTTGACATTGATGCAGATCACCTGCCAAAAGGTGGGCTGAACAAAGCTAAAAGGCAGATAGTGAGGCTTTATGACATTCTTGAGAGTGATTTTGGCATCAGGAACATGAAGATAGTGTTTTCCGGCAGCAGAGGGTACCACATTCACGTTTATGACAGGGAATTCCTTTCCCTTGACTCACCTGAAAGGAGAGAGATAGTGGACTACCTGATGATGAACGGTCTTGCTTTCGAGGAGGTGATGGGAAACTCATCTCAGAAACTCAGACTCTCAAAATGCATGGTCAGAGCTCTCGAAAGAATTTTCAGAGAAGGAAAGGCTCATGAGATGCTTGGAATTCGTAAAAAGACTGCTGAAAAATCAGAGAAAATAATTCAGGGTAACAGGGACATACTTGCAAATGGCGACTTCAGGAAACTGCCAAAATCTCTTAGAAACAGACTCCATCTTCTCTTTGAGCAGTGCAGGGAGAAGCTGATGATCCACATCGATCCGCCAGTCACAGCAGATGTCAAGAGGTTGATAAGACTCCCGGGATCGTTGCACGGAAAAACCTCTCTCAGAGCAACACCTCTCTCAAGAGAGGACATCGAGGGCTTCAAACCCTTCAGGGATGCTGTTGCATTCGGAGATGAGAATGTCAGGGTAAGGGTTAAAAGTAGGGTCAGGTTCAGTTTGAATGAAACCGAATTCAGGCTTAAGCCCGGAAGGCATGAACTGCCTGAGTATGCTGCGGTATTTCTGATCTGCAGAAATGTTGCATTCTATGGGTGGTAGGGTTGAACGTTGACGAATTGCTGATACTGCTTGAAAAGAGCAGAGAGGGAATACAGAAGATAGATGAAGATCTGTTTGTTCAGATAAACTCCAGAATAGAGGAACTGAAGGAGATGAGGAAAAATGCAGATGAGGCTGATTTTGAGAGGATTGATGAAGAGCTGAGAACTCTGAAAAGGATTCAGAAGAGAATTTTTGAGCTCAGGACAATAAAGATAATAAACATGGCATGGGCTGAGGTTTGCGGCACAGAAAGCGGAATTGAAGGCAGGGAGAACATGATATCTGCTGAAAGGGAGTTTTACAGCTCGTTCCTCAAACTTCTGAAAGAGTACAGAGAGAGGATCGTCAAGGCATCTCCTGCTGAAAACACAGAGATCAACCCTGAGCCTGAAAGAATTCTTGTGAGAATAAAGCAGGACATTCCGGAATTTGAGGGTGTTGACGGAAAAACATATAAATTGAGAAAGGAGGATGTGGTATTGATTCCCTCGCTTAACGCTAATGCCCTGATAAAAAGCGGAATTGCTGAGAGAATAGAGGTGAAAAGATGAAGTATCCAAAAAAGGTCAGGACATACTGTAAATACTGTAACAAGCATACCGTTCATGAGATAGAAAGGGTCAGCAAGGGTAGACAGAGCTCTCTGAGATGGATAAACAGGCAGAAGAAGAGGAGAGGCAAGGTTGGGAATCTCGGCAAGTTCAGCAAGGTGCCGGGAGGAGATAAACCAACAAAGAGAGTTAACATAAGGTGGAGATGCACCGAATGCGGTAAGGCTGAGCACCGCCCCACCTGGAGGGCAAAGAGATTTGAGCTTGTGGGGTGATGCCATGAGCCTGTTTTTGAAAGTTAAATGCCCGGATTGTGAGAATGAGCAGGTTGTTTTTGACCATCCTGCTGTTGTTGTGAAATGCCTTGTATGCGGGAGAACCCTGATTGAGCCAACAGGTGGCAAGGGAAGGCTCAAGGCAGAGGTGTTTAAAGCTCTTGAATAAGTCCATCCCCTCTCTTATCTCTTATATCAGAAAGCTTGAAGCGGAGATTGGTCATCTTGTTGCAAAAAGAGTGTCAGAGTTTGAGAAGATTAACAGAATGGGTAATGCGAGATGGTTCTCTGAGCTATGCTTCTGTATTCTCACGGCCAACAGCACGGCAGAGCTTGGCATAAGAATTCAGAAGGAGATTGGCTCGGGATTTCTTTATATGGAAAGGGAGAAGCTTGAAGGATTTCTTAAAAATTTTGGCCACAGATTCTGGAGAAAAAGGGCGGAGTTCATAGTGAATGCGAGAAGATTCTCCAGCATAAAGGATGTTGTTGAGCCAATTGCCCGAAGGAATCCGATGGAGGCAAGGGAGTGGATTGTCAGGAATGTCAAGGGACTGGGATACAAGGAGGCAAGCCACTTTCTCAGGAATGTTGGCTATTTCGATCTCGCAATCCTCGACAGGCACATTCTTGCAGTGATGCATGAGTATGGCGTTCTTGGCAATCTGCCAAAATCACTCTCCAGAAGGAAATATTTAGAAATAGAGAGAAAATTTTTGGAGCTTTCTGAAATGCTGTCAATGAACCCCGGAATCCTTGATCTCTATTTGTGGTACATGAGGACAGGGAAGGTTCTGAAATGATTGCCATTTTGTCAAATTTCTTTCGTAAACTCCAGATAAGATCGGTCTGATTTAGATTAACTGGATTTTGCTTAACAAACATGTCCTGTTCTGCCACTTTCATTCTTCAAAAATGAGTGTAATAATCCGTAATATTAAATAACCAACTTAACTCCACGTCAACCTGAATGATAATTGGCATAGATGTTGGAGGAACAAACACCGATGTGGCTTTTCTCTCTGAGGATTCAATGCAGACATTCAAGTTTCCCAATGAGGTGGGGATGTACAGAATTTTAAAAGCGATCTCCGAGAAGATAGACATCGAAAAATCAAAGCTTGTTGTGAGCACATCCCTGCCAGTTAATATTATTGCGAGCAGATTTGATAATATAAAGACGCTTTCAATTCTGTTTCCCGGCCCAGGGCTTGATTACTCCCGGTATGGCAGCATTCTAAAGGGATACGTCAATCACAGGGGGGATGTTGTTGAGAGCATTGATGAATCACAGATTGAGAGGCTAATTGAGGAGAACGAGTTTGATGCCGTGGCGATATCCGGAAAATTCTCCATAAGGAATCCTGAGATAGAGCACAGAGCATTTCAGGTTGTTAGAAAATACGTTGATGAGAAATCAATCTCCCTGAGCCATCATGTTGGCAGTATAAACTACCCCCTCAGAATAAACACAACCGTGGTGAATTCTAAGATCTCCAAAGAAGTGTGGAGGCTTACAAACAGCATAAGAGAGTTCAAGGAGGATTTCTTTTACTACAAGGGTGATGGAGGAATCGTTCCGTGGAGGATAGCAGTGAGAAATCCATCTGAGCTTTACAACTCAAGCCCTGCTGCTGTTGCACTGGGGGCTTATTACCTGGCAGGAATTGAGGATGCGATTGTGGTTGACATCGGTGGTACAACAACAGATCTCGTGGAGATGAGAGCCGGAAAGCCTGTTATGGTGAGCAATGCAGTTGTTGGAGGTATGAAGACCCACATAAGGTGTGTTAAAAGTCTCTCAATTCCCTTTGGTGGTGACAGCCTTTTTGATGGCAGGCTCAATCCATACAGGGTTGGATCCCCAATAGCTTTTGGGGGCGAATCTCCAACCCTCACGGATCTTCTCAATTCCTTGGGAAATGAGATAGGCATGTACCACAAATCGAGGAAATCTGTCAAAAAAGAGGAGGCTGAGAGAGAAGTTGAGAGGTATCTTGGCACAATTGCTAAAGCCGTTTCAGAGTACGAGCATGAAATTGTTATTGGCACTGGATATCTTGCAAAATATCTCATTCCTGAGATTGCGGAAAGAGCGGGAAAGAGATTTATCATACCCTCTCACTACGAGTCTGCAAATGCAGTTGGTGTTGCCGTCTCAAAGATAAGTCTCACGGTCTATGGGAGATTTGATACGGAGAAGAGAATGGCAATCTTTAACGGTGAGCTTGATTCAGAGTATATCGAGAAGATATCGGGCTCAGCAGACGATAACGAGTTCATATCCCTGACAGCTGACAAGGCAAGAGAAATCGCAGAAAGATATGGAGCGAACAGCAGAGATGTTGAGGATGTTGATGTGATATATTTCAACTCCTTCTCTGTTGTTAGGGGAGGAATGATGAGAGGCAAGATAGCTGATGTCATCATTCAGATAAAGCCCGGAATAAGCTGTGATGTGGTATGAAAACAGGCATAATTTACCATCCAAAGTATCTGGAGCATGAGCAATCTCCAACCCATCCTGAAAGGAGGGAGAGGCTTGCCTACACCCTTGATCAGCTCAGTGAGGAGGGAATATTTGATCTTGAGAACATAGTTCTGATAGAGCCTGAGATGGCAGAAGTTGATGACGTTCTCATGGTTCATGAAGAGCGATACGTGAGATTTCTTGAGCGTGAGAGCAAGACGGGAGGAATGATAGATTTTGACACAAGCATTCCTGTGGGTGTTTTTGAAATTGCATTACTTGCTGCTGGTGGAGCGATAAGGGCTGCTGATGCTGTGATAGATGGAGAGGTCAGAAATGCGTTTGCAATGATTCGTCCACCAGGTCATCATGCCAAGCCATACACTGGAGCAGGCTTCTGCTATTTTAACAATGTGGCGGTAATGGTGAAGCACTTACAGAAAAAGGGCATTGAAAGGATTGCGATTCTTGACTGGGATGCACATCATGGAGATGGGACGCAGGAGATATTTTACGAGGATGATTCTGTTCTTTTCATCTCAACTCACCAGATTCCCCTTTATCCCGGAACAGGGTATCCAGATGAGGCTGGAAAAGGTAGAGGTGAAGGGTACACCATCAACATTCCCGTTCCTCCGGGCACTTCAGATGAAGAATATCTCTACATCTTTGACAGCGTTATTGAGCCTGTTTTGAGAGAGTTTGAGCCTGACTTCATAGCCATCTCTGCAGGTCAGGACAATCATTTCACCGATCCGATAACAGGATTGGCTTTGACGGCGAGAGGATATGGAATGCTGATGTCAAAGGCGAGAGCCCTTGCAGACGAGCTTTGCAGGGGAAGGATTGTGGCAGTATTGGAAGGAGGATACAGCGTGGAGCAGGCTTTGCCATACACGAACCTTGCGATAATATGCGGTCTTGCAGGAATAGATCTGTCCAACATAAGGGAGCCAGAGAATTACCTGGGTGAGCTCAGGTGGAGAAAGAGAAGCTATGCGATGCAAAAGGTAAGGGACAACGTGATGGATGTTAAAAAGATTCACTCAAAATACTGGGAGTGCTTCAGGATTTTTAATTATTAATCTCGTCAGATATCGAATTTTTTAATTTTAAATCGTTTTGTTGTATCTGTATCCATCTGTGTGCTACTTTATGTTATACCGTAACGATTAAATACAATGTTTTGATTTGACAAATCATGACAGTTTCCTTTAATCCTGAAAATTGTGTCGGGTGTGGTCTCTGTGAAAGGGTGTGTCCTAAATCGGCAATTGTCGTTTACAAAACAGCCGATTCTTTCAAGGCTGAGATTAATGGATGCATAGATTGTGGAACATGCACGGTTTACTGTCAGTATGGTGCGCTAACTCTTGAAGATTCACCTTATGATATAACTCTCAAAAAGCTTCAGTATTCAAAAACTGATATAGAGGGTTGTGTTTACTGTGGTGTTTGTGCTGAAAACTGCCCAAGGGATGCAATATTTGTTGAAAAAACACTCGATAAGGATAGATTCAGGCTTGGACATGTCGAAATTGGAGAGGGATGCATTGAGTGCAGAAACTGCGTTATATTCTGTCCAACAGATGCGGTCAGAATAGTCAGGGGAAGGCCTGAGATTGATGAAAGTAAGTGCATATACTGCGAAATATGTCAGGCAGCCTGTCCAAAAGACGTTATTGAAATCCACTGTGATTCATGCAAGCTCAAGACTCAGTACTCAATTACAGGATCAATACACGTTGATGATAGCTGTTCTCTCTGTCTGACATGCGAGAAGGTGTGCCAGTTCGATGCCATAAAGGTCAACAGGCTGTTTGATGGCAGACAGAGCTTCGAGCGGGAAAGGTGCATTGGTGTTGAGTGCTCAATATGCTTCAACATCTGCCCCAACATCGCAATAAGCTACGAGTACGATGAAGAAGGGAAAGTGGTTCTATTCTCAGACTCGTGCAATTACTGCGGGAAGTGTCAGAAATACTGCCCGACAGATGCGATAAAGATAGAGAGGTGGGTTTCAGACAGTTATGAGGAACTCCATCTTCCTGAGGAGAGGAGAGGCTACCATGAAACCAATTCCGCTGTTAAAGTCAGTGATGCATGTATCGGCTGCCATTTTTGCGAAGCGGTCTGCAAGATAGCCAAGGATGGTGAGATGTCCCACATAAGAGGTGAGGCAACGTTAGAAATGTGCACCGCCTGCAATCTGTGCGCTTCTGTCTGCCCGATGGATGCAATTGATGTGTTTGAAAGATACTAAGCAATGCAAATTTATTTTGATTTTATTTTATTAAAAATTTAGATTCTCATTTCTCTGGTTTTGCGAGATAGTAGGTGATGCTGTATTGCTGATCGAAGATGATTTGTTGATGTGCTTTTAGCATTTCCGAATGATGATTTCGCCATCCTTTTCGATAAATACGACTTTGTCTCCTTCTTTAATTCCGAGCTTGTTTCTGACGTCTTTTGTAAGTGTTATCTGAAATTTTCTTGTTACTACAACAATATCCATCATTCGCTCCATTTTACCTTGATTTCGAAGATTTGAATAAGATTTATATATATCCACTACGAGTACTATTTTCAGTGAAAATAGTACAGGTGATAAGATGAGTTTGAAAAAATGCTTGATTGGTTTATTCATTATAACTTCTCTGTTTATATTTGGCTGCACTGAAACAAATACCTACACAAAACCAGCAGAAACTGAAGTAAGTCCCACACCTGCTACGACGTCAGCCAAAACGCCAACTTCTGCAGTAAAGGTTGTTGAATATAAGAAATATACAAACAAAATGTTTGATTTCAAGATAGAGTATCCAACTGATTGGGATTACAAAGAAGGTCTCACTTATTCTGGTGATGACACTAATTCTCAAACAACAAGTATTGTAGTATTCTACAAAAAATCAACCCTTTCCGATGAATATGAGGCTGTCGGGGTGTTGTATACTAAAATGAACCCAGAGACTGCATCTTTGGTGGGTGTTAATAATGTTGAAGATCTTACAAGATTTGTTGTAAGTTCTTTATCGGGGGCTAAAGTTAAATCAATTTCGAGTGAAGTACTTGGTGGAAAGAAATATGGAGTGGCTGAATTTGCATTGGCTATTGGTGGTCAGGTAATTCTTAAAAAATTTTCATTCGTTGGGACACCAATACTGGAGATATATGGATAATCTCTGCTGAAACAAACAAAAGGACAGGATTTGAAAATGAAGATGTAATAAAGCATTTCGCTGAATCGTTTGAAGTAGCTTATAATCACCCCAAATCAACTCCCAAGCCGATATTGACTAAAACGATAGCTCCCACCCCAACAACTCCACAAAATCAACCACCAAAAAAGGGAAGTTTTGAGAATCCAGCAAAAATTAGGGAAACATTAGTTATTGAGACAATATCAGAAAAATGGGAAATAACAGTTTTAGAGTATGAGAGAGGAGATGCAGCAACTAAAAAAGTTCTAAATGCAAATATGTTTAATGATAGGCCCGAAAGCGGGTATGAATATTTGCTAGTAAAGGTTCGAGTAAAATACACTGAGGGAACCGGATCCAAGTACGTAGACTCTTTCAGAGTGTATGTTGACGGGGAGGGTTTTGATCGTCAAATAATTGTGTGGCCTGAAAGTATGAAAGAGATGGAGTTCATGAAGAAATTGTTACCCGGAGGGAAAGCAGAAGGATGGCTGGCGTTTATAGTGCCCAAAAACAAAGAAGCCTTGCTTGCTTACGAAATTCTATTTGAGCCAGCAGGATTTATCAAAATTCCAGCACGATAACACTATTTTTTAGATTTTTTATTGTAATTTATTAATGGTGGCATGGTTATCCAGTATGAAAAGAGTTTAAAATTATTCAGATTACATTCAAATCATGGTTACAATCGAACTCTTCGCAACACTGAGAGAGAGGTACGGTAAAAGGGCTGAGGTTAACGCAAGAACACTGAAGGATGCGGTGAAAAAAGCAGAGGAGGTGTTTGGCAGGGGATTTTACAGAGAGGTTTTTGATGAGGCAGGAAATCTGAGAGATGACAGAATAATCCTGATAAATGGGAGAAATGTGAAGGACATGAAAGAGATTCCTGAGCTGAAAGAGGATGACAGGATTGCGATATTTCCACCGATAGCTGGTGGCTAATACTTCATGCTCTCAAGGTCCTCTCCTGAATAGAATGTATCCTGAATCATCTCATACACATCATCCATCCCAAATCCCGTTATTGATGACACAGGCACAAGTGGTCTGATAAGTCCAGCCTCTCTCATCATGTGGAACAAATCTCCCGAGAGGTCTCTCTCCCGCATTATGTCGCTGTAAAGGGTGTCTATATCTTTACTCCACTCAATTATCTTATCCACAACATGCTCGGGCAGCATGTCGATCTTGCTCAGAGCAGGTATCTGCGGTATTCTGAGCCTGAAAACAGATGAGGAGTACATGAAAACCATTGATATGAATCCTGATGCTCTCTGGGAGATGACAGGGTCAAACAGGTAGATTGATATGCATGAGTCCTTTCCAAATTCGTTGATTATTATTTCGCTGCTTGTCCTGAATGTGAACAGCTCCATCTGGCCCGGGGTGTCAACAATCACGTACTCAGCGCTGTAGAGATCGAGCTCGTCAATTATGTCTCCTATTTTGGTGGCGATGAGATCGGCTGAAATTATCTGAGCGCCGTTTGGCCCGACCCTGTATCTCTCCATCACGTCGGCTGTTGTGAACCACTCTCTCACGTCAACATCTGCTGAATAGGGCAGAAAATCAGCTCCCGGATCGAGGTTCACTATTGCGTGGTCTATTCTTTTGAAGTCCAGATACTCGGAAAACGCCTTTGTAAAGTAGGACTTTCCGCATCCTGCAGTTCCTACCACAAACAGGTGGATTCTCTCCTCCATCAGTACAAGGTGCTGTTTCGAGTATATAATTCTTAACAGAAAAACATTTTGATTAATCATCGCCTTTTCACGGATTTTCAAAAACCGAGAAGATATATAAATTGAGTAAAAGGAGTAAACAATTGAGGTGGTGAATATGGGTAAGCTGGCAATTGTTCTGGCAAGTGGAGAGCTTGAGAAGATTCAGGCAGCGAGCATCATAGCAAGTGTTGCATCAACTCTCGGCAATGAGGTGATAGTCTTTGCAACAATGGACGGCCTGATGGCATTCAGGAAGGATGTTGTGGAGAACAAAGCATGGAAGACTGCTGGAAAGCTTGGAGAGGGTATGCTTGAAGCCAATGTACCTCTATTCATAGACACATT